>JAGAJA010000002.1 GCA_017829075.1 Oscillospiraceae bacterium
GTTATCACCATTTGAAGCCGTCACCGCAGAGCGCACCTCCGCAACGTTCGCGGAATAAATTCCGCCCTGCTCCTTTTCCATTTCCGAAAGCAGCACCGTTTCCGTTTTTTCGGGAAGCTCGGTCAGCACCCCGGACTTCATTCTGCGCAGGATAAACGGCTTCACAATGCGCTGCAGCGACTGTTTTGCCTGCTCGTTTCCGTCCTTTACGACCGGGGATTCGTAATGCTGCCGGAAATACCTGTAGCTGAAAAGATAATCCGGCATAATGTAGTCAAATATGCTCCAGAGTTCCGCAAAACTGTTCTCTACCGGAGTTCCGGTCAGCGCAAACCGGCAGCGGCTGTTCACGGATTTCACCGCCTTTGCCGTCTGCGTGGAACTGTTCTTGATGTACTGCGCTTCGTCCAGAAATTCATAGCGGAATTCATGCTCCTGATACTCTGCGAAGTCCCTTGCGATAAGGGAATAGGAGGTTATCACAACATCGAATTTTTCCATTTCTGCGAACTGCGCGGCGCGCTCTGAAGCCGTTCCCATGACGGCAAGCACCCGCAGTTCCGGCGCGAATTTTTCAATCTCGCCCTGCCAGTTCAGTACAAGGGAAGCCGGACATACAACAAGGCTTCTGCCGCCTTTGGAGCGCTTTTCATCAAGCATCAGCGCTGTTGCCTGCAATGTCTTTCCAAGTCCCATATCGTCCGCGAGGATACCGCCCAGACCGTACGCAGACAGCGTTTTCAGCCACCGGAAACCGTAAATCTGATACTCGCGCAGAATACCGTCAAGCTGTTCCGGAACGCTGATTTTATCGGAGTAATCCAACATTTCACGGTAGGAACTTACCTGTCTGCGGAACTCCGAGCTGCGTTCAATTCTGACATTCTCAGAGGTACTCCCAAGGCTGTCGAGATACAGCATTCTGAACGCCGGAACCATGATTTTTTCTTTCATAAGGGACTTATCCGAAATGTCAAGACTTTCCGTAATTTCAAACAGTTCGGAAAGCCCATCGTTAAGTATCGAGAAGCTTCCGTCTTTCAGCTTGTGGTACTTTTTCCCCAGCCGATAAGCCGCGAGAAGCTCCCGCAATTCCTCCGGAGTGTAGCCGTCCGCAGTAAGCTCCAGTTCAAGCACGCTGCCGCTCGGGCGCACTCCCAGAGCCGGACGGACCGCAGGACGTATTACTGCTTTTCTGCTGAAACGGTCGGTCGTGTATATCTCCATTTTCTCTGAAAGCGCGGGTATTCCCTCGGTCAGCAGGCGGTAAATTTCATCGTCGCCGTCAATGTAATACGGATTCTTTTTATCGTCCCGAATGTCAAAATAATTCCCGACTGACAGCTCGCAGGAAGCCTCTGCAAAATGGTCGCAGAACGGATTTTTTCTTTTGCTCTGCTCCGGTGTAAATTTCTCGTCGCCGTAAAGATACTCAAGCCTTGCAACGACTTCTCCGCTTGCGTCCATGTCGATATAAAGCCGCGCGCTCAATTCCGGAGGCGTGAAATCCGAGAGAACTTCCAGTCCGGAGAATTTCACATATTTGCTCACCGGACGAATTACCGCAGTGTAGAATGCTGCGATCTCCTTTTCGGAAATCAGCAGTTCTTCCTTTAATGCGGCGTAAAGCAGCGCTCCGACTGCGTTTGTGAACTCCCTGCCGCAGACGAAAATCTGCTTTTTGTCTCTGTCGATGATAATGCAGAAATTTTGCTCTGCATTAAATATTTCTATTTTACCAACCGGGCGCAAAAAATAGCGTCCCGTGTCAGTTTTCGCGATGTCAAAACTGATTTCCGGGTCGGAAAATTTCACGTCAAAATGACTGCGGCCGTAATTAACTCCGCTTTCCCTGACTATCTGGAAGAAGCGCACTGCGTCCTGCCCCTGTATCAGAAACCTGCGTTTTCTGTCGGCACCTTCTTTAAATGTCATGAAAATACTGAATGTTAATTCAAGCAGCGCCGAGCTTTGCCCGTCCAGTACTTCCGGGCTGTGTACGAACTCCAGTTCCTTTCCGTATTTCTTGTTCAGCCTGCCCTGAAAAGCCTGATACATGTCATAAATATCATTCACGACATAGAGTTTTTCGCGCCCTATTTTCAGCGAGTACTTAAGCCCCTCGAACGTTGCTTCAAGCTCCGGCACAAGCCGTATTCCGTGTTCCTGCGCATTAATAACGGCTCTTTCGGTATAGTGACGGATAAGTCCCCTGGCGTAATTTGAACTGCGGTTCGATATCGATTTGTCATATATGCTCTCAAGATATATGAGCGCGGCGGCAAGGTGCTTACAGTATCCGCGGTCGTACGGGCAGTCGCAGGAAAGCCCCGAAAGCTCGCCCTCCGGGGTTATCGACGCTGTAACGTTGTAGTTCTTCGTTCCTGCGACGATGAAGCGGTAGTTTCCTTTGACGTCGCGTATCACTTCTTTCAGTTTTTTCTGGCGGTAATATATCTGTCCGCGCTGAAAAATCGCATAGCTGAAATCGCCCTTGTATGTCCTTATATTCACGTGTATTCCTTTTCCGGCGGCTCTGAAATCGTTTTGTTTCCATTTTATCACAAATACACGCTGTTGTCAATTGCTTTATAGGTAAAACGCCGGAAACTACCCCAAACAAAACATTGATACACTCGCCATTAGTGAATCTGTAAGCCGCCGCATACCGAAAACGAAATGATGTTGTATAATAAAACTTGACACACTACGCTCAAGATAAATTACCACTGTTGTACAACATGATTGCCTTTTATAATTATATTCATACGTATAATATACTATTGTGCAAGCATATTAAGACAAAATCTTCAACAGCTTCTTGTGTCGGTGCATTAATATACAACGCCAGCAACTCATCATTGTACATTCTGACGGAAAATCGGGTTTTGCATATAAGCGAAGCGTAATATTGACAAAACTGATCGCGCAATCGCTTAGCAATAATTATGCGGTATTACCTTAATGGGCTGCAAATACACAAAATCCCCAAAACGCCTTATGTAATTGGCTAAAAGTTGCATTTATGCGGCTTTATGGAAGTAAACTTTTGTTGATAAATAACATTGACTTATCATGCGGATTATGCTAAAATATTAAAGCGAACTGAATAGCAAGGGTTTTATTGGAAACGTACATTCTCCGAATGATTAACGAACAACACTTATGCTGCAACGTTAATACAGGAGGATTTTTTATGCCCAAGAACTTATTTCAGGAAATCATTTTCACGATAATTATGGTGATCGTGATGGTATACGCGATGATATGCTACAACATTGCGCTGAGCACCGGAGGAATGTCGAATTTTGTGTTCCTCGCCGCTTTTAAAGAGCTTGCTGTCATGGGTCCCATTGCGTTTGTGCTGGATTTCTTCCTTGTCGGAAAAATCGCAAAAGCAAAGGTGTTCAAGATGGTCGATGTCAGAAAGGACAATCCGTTTCACCTCGTTATCGCGATATCTGTCGTGTCAGTTATCTTCATGTGCCCGCTGATGAGCCTTGCTGCGACCCTGCTTTTCAAGGACGCAGGCAGCGAATTTTTCGCTGTATGGCTCCAGACAACGGCGCTGAATTTCCCGATGGCGCTTTGCTGGCAGCTGTTCTTTGCAGGTCCTGCCGTAAGATTTGTTTTCTCCCTTATTTTCAGAAAAAAGAAAAGCGCGGCTGCTGAAAGCGAAAAGGCTGCATAATTCAAGTTTCAATAATAATAATAATAGCACCGGAAGTGATTTTCGTTCACTCCCGGTGCTGTTTGTTATCAAGGGATAATCAGAAGCCGCCGCAATGTTTTTTCTTGTCAAGCAAAACCGTACCAACTTTCGCCAAAGGATAATGTACTTCACCGCCGCCATTTTACTTGGAAAATATAGAGGTCAACGAACAGGATTATATTCTTCTGCCCACACAGTACGATATTCACGAATATCAAATCATGAAAGACTTTGCGTTGGAATGCCCATATGAACAGATGAGAGAACGAATGCTCGCTTCGCTTCGGGGAAGCGGATCATTCCGACGGTTCAAGGACGCGGTTTATTATCTTGGAATCCGCGACGACTGGTTTGCATACAGAACTAAACGATTCAGTAAAATTGCAGAACAATGGTGCAAACAAAACGGACTGCTGCAAACAAAGTAAAGCACCGCACAATATAGAAGCCCCCGCAACCGGAAGAACTGGAGCGCTTCTTTGGTTTTTGTGCGATGTTTAACTCTGTTATTGTATTTCATCACATATAAACCCGTCGTTTTCAGCTTCTTTATGACAGCACAGCAGTATGAGAAGAGTAGTACTTTCTCAGATTGTCGAACTGTAGCTTATTATGTTAGCACGTTATTATGAAACTTCTTAACAATTGAGGGATAATTTCTCTATAACTAAATAACCGCAAACCAACCGGCATAATGAGTGATTAGTATGTTGGTATTGAAATTTTTGTTGGGCTGTGATATAATGAGGAAAATGGGTGTAAATCTGCCTTATAAATTTGGAGATGGCACATTCTTTATTTAGGAGCAAAAAAGAAATGACTAAAATACTTGTTCTGATTTCTGCGGTGATTTATTTTACAGCCTGTACGGTAAAGACAACGGAAAAGTTGACTGATGTAAGACATCCGTATGGTGTTTTTATCGGAGCAGAAAAGGAAAAACTGTTGTCGCTAAACAACTATGACATTCTTGTTATTGATGCAGAATTATTGACAGCCGAGGACATTGATGTGATACACCAAAACGGAAACAACGAGATATATTCCTATCTTAATATTGGTTCAGTAGAAGACTTTCGCAGCTATTACGAAGAATTTTTGCCTTTTACCATAGGCGAATACGAGGATTGGGATAATGAAAAGTGGATAGATGTATCATCAGAAAAATGGCAGACACACATCGTTGAAGCAGCGGATGAACTGATGGATAAGGGAGTTTCAGGACTATTTGTGGATAATACCGATGTTTACTATGCATTTCACGAGCAGAAAATATACAATGCGTTACTAGATATTTTCAACTCTTTTACTGAAAAAGGAATAAAGGTAATTGTGAATGGCGGCGATGTGTTTATAAGTGAAGTAATAAATAATTGCTCTATCCCAACTTGCATAAATGCGGTTAATCAGGAAACCGTATTTACATCAATAAATTTCGATGATAAATCCTTTGGCGAAAATAATTGGGAGAATAGAGAGTATTTTATTGAATATCTTAATGTCTGCAAACAAAACGGTATGGATGTTTTGCTTATTGAATATGGCGCAAACGATAAACTGAGGGAAAAGGTCATGGATTACTGCAATGAAAATGATTATGTATGCTATTTTGCTGACTCTTTGGCGCTTGATTGATAAATAGCCATTTCTCAATCAGACATATCTGCTGTAAATTAAGTGATATGCTGTGTTCGTTTTAGCATACTCAGCTGTAATAGTCAATGCAAAAGGGGTAGAGCGGAGCATTGAGAAATGAATGCACTGGCTCTACCCCAAAATCTGCGTAAACCACAAACATGCAATCATCTGTCGGGAAAACAGCCTTAGATTTAGTCACCTTACGCAGCTGCCGATTGATACTAAACACCAATTAAGCTATAGACAAAATTGATGAAAAATGGTATAATAAAAATGGTGATGAAGAATGCCTAAATCATATAAAATCAGCGCAGAAAATGCAGCCGAAATAAAAGAAGTAAGAAAAACAATAACAGACA
>JAGAJA010000118.1 GCA_017829075.1 Oscillospiraceae bacterium
CGTTGGTTCAAATCCAACTATCCCAACCATAGAAAAACACCGCCTGTGGGCGGTGTTTTTCTATGGAAGCATCATTTTCCTTAGCGGTCGGAGCGACCGCTAAGGAAAATGACGCCCGGCACCCGAACAGCGGATAGGGGCGCCTTTCCCCAAAATCTGTTTTATATAAATTTGAAAAGTTTTGCCGCGCGAACAAGCGCGGCAAAACCTCCGATTTTTCTCGCCGTCCCGGAGTGGGACGGCGTTTTTGCTGTATATACCAGATTTAATATCTCGCAGAAAACTGCCCGCAAAAAAATGAAAAATCTCGTGCGCCATTATAGCGGTTTCGTGGCTCTTTCCCGAAAATCTATTTTGTATAGCATAGACAAACAATAAAACCGTCCGAAAGGACGGTTTTATTGTTTGGATGCATCATTTTCCTTAGCGGTCGGAGCGACCGCTATTTTGCTTCGCAAAACCGGAAAATGACGCGGGCGAATTTACAGAGGATAGGCGGATCTTTTCCCCAAATCTCCTATGCGCGACCTTATCTTCTCGGCAGGATCTTCCAGAGCTTAGATTATGCAACTATTTTTCGTTACTTTTTTGCGTCTGACCGCACTTTTTTCCCGTTACCCCCTTAACATTTCAGCGAAAATATGATATACTTAATGTATATGTATTTTTGCTGAAAGGATAAACAATGGACGATTTGAAAAAAACCAAAGAAACATCCGAAAAGAATGAACCTGACGAAATCACCGTTCCTGCGGACGGAGAATATACCGGAATGCCAAAGTGGAAAGCAGCCTTTCTGAAATGCCTGCCGCTGATAATCGTTCTGGTCTGCACCGGACTTTTCATGTGGGGAATAAAGGCGGTCATCGGAATATTCTACGCGCCGCACGACGAAGTATTCGTCAAGGAAAACGGCAATGAGAAGTATGTAGTGGTGAAATGCTTCCAGAACCCCTCTTCCTATTTCTACGTTTATGACGAGGATTTCGTATTTAACGAAGCGGAATACGACAACGTAGCTGGAGAGCACAACGACGCTCATCTGCTGAAAGTACCGGAGGTGTATTTCGTGCTGAACGAAACCGCTCCGGATATGGAAACCACCACGGTAAAGCTGCTCCTTGAGGGAAACGGGCTTAAAGTATTCCAGTTCGGCGAGTTCATTCTCTACTGTCTGGAGGGGCAGTACGGAGTATTCGCGCCGCTCAGAGAGTACACCGACAGCGCCACCTCCCGGAAAAACGACCTGTATGTGGTGCGCCAGCTTCTCAAGAATAACGCGTACAAGGGCTTTGAAATGCCCTATGAAAAGGACGAAAGCTTCCAAGACATTCTGGAACATCTGGAATGGCATCTCGATACCGAATATGTAGAGGACAACTAAACAAGGAGAAAAAACACATGGCTGATACAAGCTATCTTGACAAGATCCGCAATTTTTGCATAATTGCTCACATCGACCACGGTAAGTCCACCCTCGCCGACCGCATTCTGGAGCAGACCCAGACCGTTGCCCTGCGCGACATGGAGGAACAGCTCCTCGATAACATGGACATCGAGCGGGAGCGCGGAATTACCATAAAGGCGCGCGCCGTGCGGCTGAAATACCATGCGGACGACGGGGAGGACTATATCTTCAACCTCATCGACACTCCCGGTCACGTTGACTTCAACTATGAGGTTTCACGTTCGCTGGTTGCCTGCGAGGGTGCTATCCTCATAGTGGACGCTTCGCAGGGAATTGAAGCGCAGACCCTTGCCAACACCTATCTTGCGGTGGAAAACGACCTTGAAGTAGTACCGGTTATAAACAAGATCGACCTCCCCTCCGCTCACCCTGAGCAGGTCAAGGAGGAAATTGAGAACGTCATCGGTATTCCCGCCGAGGACGCTCCGGAGATCTCCGCGAAAATGGGAATAAATATCCACGCGGTAATGGAGTGCATAGTACATTCTATTCCCGCTCCCAAGGGCGACACAGAAGCTCCGCTTCAGGCGCTGATCTTCGACAGCTATTACGACAGCTACAAGGGCGTTATAACCTACGTCCGCATTAAAGAGGGCAGCATAAAGCCCGGCGACAGAATACGCATGATGGCAACCGGAGCGGAGTTCACCGTTGTCGAAACCGGCTACATGGGAGCCACCGAGCTTGTCCCCTGCTCCGGACTGAAAGCCGGAGAGGTAGGCTACATCGCCGCTTCAATCAAGTCTATCGGCGAAACAAAGGTCGGAGATACTGTGACCTCCGCCGACAGACCCGCCTCCGAGCCGCTTGCCGGCTACCGAGAGGTAAATCCCATGGTGTTCAGCGGTATCTACCCAGCGGACGGAGCGAAATACGTTGACCTCCGGGACGCTCTGGAAAAGCTCCAGCTCAACGACGCTTCCCTGTCCTTTGAACCGGAAACCTCTGTGGCGCTGGGCTTCGGCTTCCGCTGCGGATTTCTCGGACTTCTCCACATGGAGATAATTCAGGAGCGTATCGAAAGGGAATACAACCTCGACATCATCACCACAGCCCCCTCGGTAGTATACAAAATCGAGATGACCGACGGCACAGTGAAGATGATAGACAACCCGACAAACTACCCCGACCCCTCGGAGATAGCGCAGGCATACGAGCCTATGGTGAACGCGCACGTTTACGCGCCGTCTGAATATGTCGGCAATATCATGGAGCTTTGCCAGAACCGCCGCGGCGTGTTCCGGGACATGAAATATATTGACGAAACGAGAGTAGACCTGCACTATGAGCTTCCGCTGAACGAGATAGTCTACGACTTCTTTGACGCTTTAAAATCCCGTACCCGGGGCTACGCAAGCTACGATTACGAGATGATGGGCTTCGTTCCCTCTAAGCTTGTTAAGCTGGATATACTGCTGAACGGCGATATCATAGACGCGCTTTCGTTTATCGTCCATGCAGACAAGGCATACGAGCGCGCCCGCAAAATGGCTGAGAAGCTTAAGGAGCATATCCCGCGGCAGCTTTTCGAGATCCCCATTCAGGCGGCGGTAGGCGGCAAGATAATCGCCAGAGAAACCATCAAGGCGCTGCGCAAGGACGTGCTTGCAAAGTGCTACGGCGGCGATATCACCCGAAAGAAGAAGCTGCTTGAAAAGCAGAAAGAGGGCAAAAAGCGCATGAGAGCCTTTGGTACTGTCGAAGTTCCGCAGGAGGCATTCATGGCGGTGCTGAAACTTGACGATGAATGATCCAGTTATGCGCGGTCTGTATATCCATGTGCCATTCTGCGTCAGGAAATGTCCCTACTGTGACTTCTATTCCCTATCCGGCGCGGAGGAGCTTTATTCCGGCTATGCGGCGGCGGTCAGGCGAAATCTCGCGTATTACAGCGAACTCTTCGACACGGTGTATTTCGGCGGAGGAACTCCCAACCTTATATCGCTGCACATGGCTGAGATACTGTCGGCGGTGAACATCGCCCCCGGCGCTGAAATAACCTCGGAGTGCAACCCGGCAAGCGCAGGCTCAGATACTCTGCAAGCTATGCGCCGTGCAGGAATAAACCGGCTTTCCGTCGGGGTGCAGTCATTGCAGGACAACGAGCTTCAAAAGCTGGGCAGGCTTCATAATTCCTCAGACGCGGAGAAGCTCATTATTTCCGCTGAGAAAGCCGGATTTGACAATATTTCCGCAGATATAATGCTGGGAATTCCCGGACAGACTGCGGCTTCCCTCGCCGACACACTGAAACGGCTGTCGCGGCTTCCGGTGCAGCACATTTCCGCATATATGCTGACCCTTGAACCGGCGACCCCTTTCGGAAAAAATCCTCCCGCTGATATGGCTGACGATGAGCAGATGGCTGATTTATACTCGCTCTGTCAGGAGCTTTGCGGAGAACTGGGATTTATTCAGTATGAGATAAGCAATTTCGCTCTGAAAGGCTATGAATGCCGCCACAATCTCAAATACTGGCGGGACGAGGAATACCTCGGAATAGGGCCGGCAGCGCACTCCTTTTATGAGGGGAAGCGGTTTGCCGTCCCAAAGGATCTTCGGGGATTTATCGCCGCGCCACGACAGATCACCGAGATAACCGATGATTCCCCCGGCGATTACGACGAACGGGTGATGATGGGGCTTCGGCTCGCAGAGGGTATCCCGGAGAAACTGTACAATCCGCTGCTGCCGGGACTTAAACTGCTGCCGCCGGAATATTACCTGCTGGAAAACGGCAGGCTTCGGCTGACTGCGGCGGGCTTTCCAGTGTATAATTATATCGTGTCGCTGCTGCTGGCGCACACAAATGGAGGTGTTCCATGAGAAGAAAAGACCGTGAGATCACAGACGATCTCCAGATAGACGAAATCATCAGCCGGTGTAACTGCTGCCGTCTGGGATTTAACGACAACGGCGAGGTTTACATCGTTCCCCTCAGCTTCGGCTATGAAAAGCAGAACGGAAAGCGTTATTTTTACTTCCACAGCGCAGGAGAGGGTCGCAAGCTCGACCTCATCAGCCGCGGCGGTACGGTTGGCTTTGAGCTTGACTGCGGCTATCAGCTTCACACAGCGGACAGCCCCTGCGGATATACGGCAGCTTTCAGCAGCGTTATCGGCACCGGCAGAGCCGAGATACTCACCACTTCCGCTGAAAAGACCGCCGGACTTCAGAGCCTGATGCGGCATACGGCGGGTCTTGAGGACTGCTCATTCGACCCGGAAATGCTGGAGCAGGTGTGCGTATTCCGGTTGGAGGTAACTCAGCTTACCTGCAAGATTCATTTATAAACAAAAAGGAGAAAAACTATGTCCTACACGTTAGAAAAAGGAAGAAAATTCATTCCCGCAGACAGCGGCTGCTTTCAGTACATGGGCAGGATCGACTTTGACGACCCCGCCCGCCCGGTGCTGGTATTCCCGGCGACAACGGTTGATGTTATCTTCACCGGAACTTATGTGGCTGCGGTGCTGAAAAACATTGATCTTCAGGAGCACACCTATTTCGGAGCGTTCGTTGACGGAGTTCAGCAGAGCTTTGAGATGAAAAGGGGCAGGGAAGACGAGCTTTACGTTCTTGCAGAAAACCTCGAACCCGGCGAGCATACCCTGCGGCTGCTGAAAAGAATGGCTGCGGCGAATTACGTTGAATTCGCGGGAATTGTGGTGGACGAGGACGCCGAACTGCGAAACCCCGACCACAAGTATGACATGAAGCTTGAGGTTTACGGCGACAGCGTTTCCGCCGGAGAAGTCACCGAGGCATTGTTCTATGAGGGGCAGTGCGACCCGGCTCACCACAGCCAGTATGATAACTCTGCATTCTGCTACCCGATGCTGCTTGCACGCAAACTGAACGCGGAGCTGCACGACATCGCGCAGGGCGGCATCGCGCTGTTTGACGGTACGGGATTCTTCTGCGCTGACCAGCTCACCGGAATGCTCAGTTGTTATGACAAGATCGAATACAGCCCCTATCAGCCTAGAAAGAACTGGGATTTTTCAACATGGCAGCCGGAAGCAGTTATCATTGCGATCGGACAGAATGACCACAAACCCGATCCGGAACGGATCAAGACCCCGGAATTCCGCCGGAAATGGAAGGACGGGTACATCAGTATGCTGAACGACCTGCGCAGCAAATATCCCGGCACGAAATTCGTGCTGATAATGACGGTTCTGCGCCATGACCGCACATGGGACGACGCGCTGGAGGAGATATGCACCGAAGTGAATTCCCCGGACGTGACCCACTTTATGTTCCGCCGCACCGGAATTGCCACCCACGGACACCCCAGAGCCACCGAGCAGGAGGAAATGGCAGGAGAGCTTTATAATTACTTCAGGGACGAATTGAAGCTGGTGAAGTAACACCCATACAATTCGCACTTAGCAGCATACATAACAAAAACGCCCCCGCAGAGCGATCTGCGGGGGTAAAAATATCGGAAAATGGATATTCGGATTAATCAGCCTTTCTTGGAAAGCAGCATACGGTCGTTGTTGAGGGTAGTGCCGCTTGCCTCCTCAAACTTCTTCATCAGGTCGTCAACGGTTAGGTTCTTCTTTTCCTCGCCCTTTACGTCGTAAATTATCCGACCGTTGTTCATCATGATAAGGCGGTTGCCGTACTCAATAGCGTTCGCCATATTATGAGTTACCATCATTGCCGTGAGGTGGTTCGCCGCGATTATCTCATCGGAAAGCTGAAGCACCTTTGCGGCGGTTTTCGGATCAAGCGCCGCGGTATGCTCGTCCAGAAGCAGTATCTGCGGCTTTTTCAGCGTAGCCATGAGCAGCGTCAGAGCCTGCCGCTGACCGCCGGAAAGAAGTCCAACTTTCGAGGTCATTCTGTCCTCCAGCCCTAAGCCGAGGGTTTTCAGAAGCTCGTGGTATTCCTCTTTCTCCCGGCGGGTTATTCCCCAGCGGAGAGTCCGGTTCTGACCTCTGCGGGCAGCAAGAGCAAGGTTTTCCTGTATCTCCATCGTTGCCGCCGTTCCAGTCATAGGATCCTGAAATACTCTGCCGATGTACTTTGCGCGCTGATGCTCGGACAGACCGGTTACATTCTGATCGTTGATGATGATAGAGCCCTCGTCAACCGGCCACACTCCGGCGATAGCGTTCAGAGTTGTGGATTTTCCCGCGCCGTTGCCGCCGATGATAGTTACAAAGTCGCCGTCCTCAAGCTTTATTGAAACGCCGTTAAGCGCCTTTTTCTCGTTGATCGTGCCGGGATTGAATGCTTTTTTAAGGTTGATCAGTTCCAGCATATCATTCGCCCTCCTTTTTGTCAGAGTCGGATACAGAGCCGCTGAGAACCGGCTGCGCATCTTCGGTTTCTCCGATAACAGCTTCTCCAGACGCTCCGACAGCGGAACGCTTTCCCGCTTTTCTGAACGAGGTCTTTGAGGATTTCTGGATATACGGCACTGCAAGGAATATCGCCACGATGAGCGCGGAGAACAGCTTTGTGTTGTCGGTGGAAAGACCGATAAGCATTACTATTCTCAGTACCACGAAGTAAATTATAGCGCCGAGCGCGGTGAAAGCAAGCTTTCCGATAAAGTTGAAGCGCTTTCTGAGAATTACCTCTCCCAGAACCATGCCGATAATTACCGCAGCAAGTCCGATAACGATTGCGCCTCTGCCCATGTTTACGTCCGCGAAGCCCTGATACTGGGACAGCAGAGCGCCGGAAAGTCCTACAAGACCATTTGAAAGCACCAGAGTGATGATTGTAGTGCGCTTTGTATTGATACCCTCTGCCTTTGACATTGCGGAATTGCAGCCGGTAGCGCGTATCGACATACCATACTCAGTGCCGAAGAACCAGTACAGCGCACCAATAATGAGCACCACGAAGATCAGAGCCGTGCCGACGGTACGCAGTATATCCACCAGCTCGTTTCCGGCAGTAACATATCTCGACGAAATAACCAGTGGAAATTTATCTACGCTTATCGGGGCGTTAGCCTTTCCGTTGATATCGAGATAAACGGAATACAGCGCAAGCTGAGTAAGAATACCTGCCAGAATTCCGGGAATACCAAGCATCGTATTGAGCAGCGCCGTGCATAATCCCGCCGCGCAGCCCGCAAGGAACGCAATGATCATCGCCACCGGAACAGGAACGCCGTTTGTGATAAGTACCACGGCGGTAACGCCGCCAAGACCCAGAGTTCCGTCGATCGTAAGGTCGGCAAAGTCAAGTATCTTGTATGTAATGAATACGCCGATAGCCAGAACGCCCCAAATAAGACCCTGCGTTATGTCGCCGGGGAGAGCGTTTCCGAAGGTAGAAAGCTTTTGTAAGAAAATATCCATTTTTCCTCCGATCATTTTTGTCTGTAATTAATATGCAGAAGCGGGGAACGGACTATTTCCCCGTCCGCGCCCCGTTGTGCATTTGTGTTTTGCCTGCTATTGATGGAAACTATCAGATAGCCTCGTAGCCCTCAGGAGGAGTGATACCAAGCTCGTTGCAGATATCTGCATTGTACTTCTTGGTTACGTTGGGAGCAAACTTTACTTCCATAGTGGAAATATCTGCGCCGTTTACGAGGATTTCATAAGCCATCTCACCGGTGGTTCTGCCAAGATCCTCATAGCTGATGGAAAGGGTAGCAACGCCGCAGCCAGCGCAAATGCCCTCTTCGCCGGCGATTACCGGGATACCTGCGGGAACAACGATGTTCTTAATGGTTTCAGTGGAAGAAGCCATTGTGTTGTCGGTCGGAATGTAAAGAACGTCGCACTCAGAGATAGCTGTTGTAACAACAGTGCTGATCTCGTTTGTATCAGCCGCGCTGTACTCCTTGAAAGCAACGCCGGCAGCGGTCATAGCCTCGCCGAACTTTACAGCCTGATACTTGGAGTTAGCCTCAGCGGAGCAGTACAGGATACCTACCTGCTTAACCTCCGGGAACATCTCTACCAGCATAGCAGCCTGCTCGTCAATGGGAGCGAGGTCAGAAGTACCGGAGATGTTTTTACCGGTTGTGCCTGTCCAGTCGTCGATAGAAAGAGCAGTAGCATAGTCGGTTACAGAAGTGCCGAGGATCGGGATACTGGAGGTTGCTGCGCTTGCTGCCTGAAGTGCGCCGGTAGCGTTTGCAAGAATGAGGTCAACGCCGGAAGCTGCAAAACCAGTGCAGATAGTGGTGCAGTTGGTAGCCTCGCCGTTTGCATTCTGATTGTCAAACTTTACCTTGTCGCCGAGCTTTTCGGTCAGAACGTCCATGAAGCCCTTTGTTGCTGCGTCAAGAGCGTCGTGCTGAACAAGCTGGCAGATACCTATGGTATATACCTTGTCGCTGTCTGCTGTGGACGCTGTGGAAGAGTCGCTGTTGGAAGATGTGTCTGAGCTTGCGCAGGCTGTTGCTGTTACAGCCATTGCTGCCGCTGCAATAGCAGCGAGAATTTTTCTGGTTTTCATTTTGGTTTTCTCCTTGCTTGTCTTTATGAATATGTAACGTGATATGCTTTTTGGCTTTGGCGCTTTTTGGCTTTCTCGCGCTAAAGTTTTCCGCACACACAATTATTATACCACACCTTAGAATAAATAGCAACTTATCAGCGCAATAAAATTCAGATTACATCGAAATTTTGTGCAATATTCACAAACAAAAGTACCAAAATGCCCGCCAGACAAAGTAAGGCGCACCGCCTAAGCGGTGCGCTCAGTTTGTCGAAAAACCTAGTTTTGCCCGCGAAGCGGACTTTTGAAATCCGTTTTTTGCCCCAGCTCTGCCGGGGCAAAAAACACTTCTATCCGCACAAGTGTGCGGTTTGGCGGCATTGCTGCCAAACCGTGCGCGCAGTGCGGATGTTCGGCGAGAAAGTCCCTTTAGGGACTTTTTCGACGGTCTGAGCGCACCGCCTAAGCGGTGCGCTCAGATATGTATTTCAGAATTATTCCTCGATAACTACCTCTGCATCGGGAGCGTTCTTGCGAATGCTCTCAATTCCATTCTTGCAGCCCGACTTAGCCTTATAGCCCTCGCCAGTAGCAATTATCTGACCGTTCTTTGCCTTCAGACGGAAACGGAATTCACCCGCCTTGTCGGTATACATCTCGAACTTTGGGTTCTTTTCGGTGGCATAGCCCTCTGTGGTCTGATCCTCCAGAGCAGCTTCAGGAGCGTTCGTCTTTACGCTCTGCACGCCGTTCTTGCAGGCATCAAGGCTGTTGTAAACCTCGCTGTTGGCGATGATCTCGCCGTTTCCTGCCTTAAGGTTGAACACATAGCCGCCCGATTTTGCGGGCTTGATAACAAACTTTCCCATAGTAAATCGTCCTTTCGTGTTTTATATTTCCTCCCTCGGAACGAGGGGAATTGTCAGTCGTTCACGGAATATCTCCGCGCTTATCGCGCTTACTGCTGAACAAGATCCTTCGAGCTGTCAGCCGCTGCCGGAGCGCTTCCAGCCGCAGGAGCCTCAGAATTTATTCCCGCTGCAACAGCCTTTCCGGTGACAAAGCTGCCAACCAGTGATTTCAGATCCACGCCCAGACCCTCAAGCAGACCTGAGGATGCCTGAGTAGTCGCTTCCGTGATATCCTTGACCAGCTTCGCGGTGTTTCCATCGCCGTACATTGTGATTTTGTCCACGTTCTCCAACGGCTTCGCAATAGCCTGAGCAACCTCCGGCATCTTCTCGAAGTACATCTGGAGCACTGCGGCTTCTTCCATCTTGCGCATTGCTTCCGCTTTCTTGTCAAGACCCTCAGCCTCCGCAAGAGCCTTTGCCCGGACAGCCTCAGCCTCAGCAAGGCCTCTCGCCCGGATACCCTCAGCCTCCTGCTCAGCCGCGTATCTTGCCGCCTCTGCCTTAGCCTTTTCTGCTGCTGCTTCATTCTGGGCGGTCACAAGGATAGCTGCGGCTTCGTTCTTCTTGATCTCCAGCTCTGCTTCCGCATTCTGGATATCCTCATACTTCTTAGCTTCTGCGTTTCTCTGAACTGAATACAGCTCCGCGTCAGCCTTCTGCTGCGCAGCATATTTCTGAGCCTCTGCGGTTTTCTTTACCTCCGCTTCGAGGGCGCGTTCCTTGATCTCCGCTTCCTTTGCCTTGATCTCAACTTCCTTCTCCTGCTTTGCAAGGTTTGCGTTCGCAGTGGTGATCTCAATAGTCTTGCGCTGCTCCTCCTGCTGAATGGTATACGCAGCGTCAGCCTCCGCGCGCTTGATGTCCGCAGCACGCTTCAGCTCAGCCTGCTTGATTGCAAGTTCATTCTCGCGCTCGGCGATCGCGGTCTCGGAGTCTACCTTTGCGTCGTTCGCTTTGCGGTTCGCCTCAGCCTGAGCGATCTTGATGTCGCGCTCAGCCTCTGCCTTTGAAATAGCCGCCTTTTTCTTGATCTGCATGGTGTTGTCGATACCCATGTCGTTGATTATTCCGTTGTCGTCCACAAAGTTCTGGACGTTAAAGGAAACTATCTCAAGACCCATTGCACGAAGGTCGGGGTCTGCGTTCTGCTTTACCTTGTCCGCAAACGCCTGACGGTTGGAGACCATCTCCTCCAGACGCATCTGTCCGACGATCTCACGCATATTACCCTCAAGAACCTCTCTTGCAACGCCGGTTATGTACTGAACATTGCGGTTGAGGAAGTTCTGCTGTGCGCGCTGGATAGTGTCCGGATCGGGGGAGATCTTGACGTTTACCACCGCGTCAACCGAAATATTTATGTAGTCCGCAGTAGGCACAGCCTGCGCGGTCTTAACATCTACCGACATCAGCGCCAGCTCCAGCACGTCGCAGCGCTCCAGAAACGGCAGCTTGACGGTAGCCTTTCCAATGACCACTTTCGCCTTGCGGCGCAGACCGCTGATGATGAAAGCCTTATCCGGCGGAGCCTTGCGGTAGCCTGCGGTAAATACAAAAATCAGAACCACCACAACAATAACGATCGGGATAATAATTCCCATATCCAATTCTGGCATAACAGCCTCCCTTTCTGCGCATAGCGCAACAAAACAAAATAAGTAGATATTTATAGAAATGCCTTATCACGGCATAGCTTTCGCTGGATCAAACCTGCGGACGATCTCCGCAGCCTTATAATACATCTCCTGTAACTTCTGAAAATCCGAGCCGCAATTGCTGTGATCTCCCGCGCGGATATCGTCAACGATCTTCTTCGCCGGCAGGAAAACACCGTTCAGCCCGATATTCCCCGCCAGACCTTTGAGGGAATGAGCGGTGAACAGCATATTCTGATAGTCCTCCTTTTCTGCGGCAGCGGTCAGCTCCAACACTACATTGTCCGCCGCTTCAAAGAATTTATACAGATATTTCAGGAACATTTCCTCATTATCCATGAAATGCTCAACCATTTCCGGAACATTCATTCCGACCTTGAGCATTTCATCACAGAACTCTTTACTGATCATAATAATCACCCCTAATGTATATTTTACCATTCCATTTAAAATTCGTCAAGAAGTCCTATAATTTTTGTATGAATATACAAAAAAGCCCCCCGAAAATTTCAGAGGGCTACAAACTGACGATCACTTATTTAAAGTTATACAACTGGATCTGTTCAAAACCGTCCAGCAGCTCTCCAGACATCTTGAATGCCGCATCAACTCCGCGTGCCACGCACTCAATCGGATTTTCTGCCACATAGCAAGGCGCACCGACATGATCCGAGATAAGCTCCGGTAGACCGCCGAGCATTGCGCCGCCGCCGGTGAGCAGAATTCCGTTGGAAAGAATATCGCCCACAAGCTCCGGCGGAGTAGACTCCAGCACCAGCTTCACCTGCTCCACGATTTCCATAGCGTTCTCGTGGATTGCGTCATAAATGTCCTTGTCGCTGATTTCAAGACTCTCCGGCAGACCCTTAAGCAGATTTCTGCCGCGTATCGTCATGGTTTTCTCTCCGGTGGGATTGAATACGTTGGCGATCTCCATTTTCGCCTTTTCTGCGGTTTTTTCGCCAATAAGGATCTTGTATTTCTGCGTAATGTGCCGGATTATCGCCTGATCGAACTTGTTTCCTGCCATTTTTATGGAACGGCTCTGCACAATGCCGTTGAAGGACACAATTGCAACGTCCGCGGTACCGCCGCCGATATCCACGACCATAGTTCCGTTAGGCTTTGAGATGTCGATTCCTGCGCCGATAAGCGCCGCGATAGGCTCTTCGATAAGGAACACCTTACGCGCACCGGCGGACATAGCGGCTTCCACCACTGCCCTGCGCTCAACGTCTGTTACTGATGAGGGAACGCACAATACTATTCTCGGCTTCATCATAGCTCCACCGTTCACCATGTGGATAAATTCGCGTATCATGGCTTCGGTCATGTCGTTGTCGGAGATAACTCCGTCCTTGAGCGGACGCACCGCCACGATGTATTCCGGGGTTCTGCCGATCATTCTGTAAGCCTCAGAGCCGACAGCAACGACAGCCTTTTTCTTCTTGTCATAAGCCACCACCGACGGCTCGTTCAGCACGATTCCCTTTCCGGCAATGGTGATAATGATGTTCGCGGTTCCTAAATCTATTCCTATATCGAGTGACATATTTTTTCTCCATTCTTTTGTTCTGTTTGAGATAAATTGGAATTTGTCGGGGAGTTTTGCTTGTAACTTAGCGCGAAGCGCAATGATTTTCGGTTCCTTTTGGTACAAAAGGAACCGGGGTGTGGGGCAGCGCCCCACTACTCGCGCGTAAGCGCATAAACGCGTCAGAAGCGCTAAAGGGGTCACAGGTCGGGTGGACAAACGGAACGTTTGTCGTTGAAACAAGAGTTTTCCCCCTGTCAATGACTGCGGAGCAGGCATTGACAAACTCAAAAAACTTATGCCAAATTGAAATTTTCACAATAGATTTATCATGTGGACAGTTGTTGTTTGGAGCTTTTAAGAATA
>JAGAJA010000119.1 GCA_017829075.1 Oscillospiraceae bacterium
AAGCGGGCTTTTGAAATCCGTTTTTTGCCCCAGCTCTGCCGGGGCAAAAAACACTTCTATCCGCACAAGTGTGCGGTTTGGCGGCAATGCCGCCAAACCGTGCGCGCAGGGCGGATGTTCGGCGAGAAAGTCCCTTTAGGGACTTTTTCGACGGTCTGAAGCCGGCGCACAAAAAGCGCCGGCTTTTGGATTTATTTATTTCTTTGCGTATTTTCCTGCGCCAAGCCTTCTCTGAGCATTGTCGATACGCTCCGCTGTCGGCGGCGCTGTGTCCTCCAGTGAGTATTTTATACCGAGGTTCTCCCACTTGAATTTTCCGAGGGTGTGATAGGGGAGGACTTCGACCTTCTGCACATTGTTCAGGGTTCCGATGAACTCCGCCAGCGCGTCAAGATCCTCGTCAAAGTCGCTCAGCCCCGGAACAAGGACGTGCCTTATCCACACGGGCTTTCCGATCTCGCTGAGATAACGCGCCATGTCGAGGATATTTGCGTTTTCAGATCCGGTGATATTACGGTGACGCTCCGGGTTTATCTCCTTGATGTCGAGAAGCAGAAGATCGGTGTACTTCATCAGCTCCTGAAATTCAGAGAAGAACGGCTCTTCACGGGTGAATGGATTGCCTGCGGTGTCAATGCAGGTGTTTATTCCCTGCGCTTTAGCCTTTCGGAACAGATCGGTAAGAAATTCCATTTGGAGCAGCGGCTCGCCGCCGCTTACGGTAATTCCACCGTCCTTTTTCCAGTAGCTCTTGTAGCGGAGCGCCTTGTCGAGGATCTCCCCAGCAGTCATATCAGTGCAGCTATCGTCCCCCTCAAGGCTCCATGTGTCCGGATTGTGGCAGAAGCGGCAGCGCATTCTGCACCCCTGCGTGAACACTATGAACCGTATTCCGGGGCCGTCTGCTGCGCCGAAGCTTTCGGTGGAGTGTATTCTTCCTTTTATTTCGCTCATGATCTCTCCTTGATACAGATGAATATATAGATGAACAGCGCCGCAGTTGCAGCGCTGTCTGGTATTGAATATTTATTCAGCGGATAATTAAAGAGTAGCGTGGCAGGTTCTGGAGATTACGTCCATCTGCTGCTCCTTAGTCAGGTCGATGAACTTAACTGCATAACCGGATACGCGGATCGTGAAGTTTGCATACTCTTCCTTCTCCGGGTGCTCCATTGCGTCGATGAGCTTTTCCTTGCCGAATACGTTTACGTTGAGGTGGTGTGCGCCCTTTTCAAAGTAACCGTCCAGAATGTTCACAAGGTTGGTTACCTGCTCCTCCTCGGAATGTCCAAGCGCGTCAGGGTTGATCGTCTGGGTGTTGGAGATACCGTCCAGAGCCCATTCATAAGGAAGCTTTGCAACGGAGTTAAGAGAAGCAAGCAGACCGCTCTTTTCTGCGCCGTAGGAGGGATTTGCGCCGGGAGAAAGCGGCTCGCCTGCCTTGCGTCCGTCAGGCAGGGAAGCGGTAGCCTTGCCGTAAACAACGTTAGAGGTGATAGTAAGAATAGAGGTTGTCGGCTCGGAATCACGATAGGTGTGGCACTGCTTGAGCTTCTTGAGGAATGTTCCGAGCAGCCATACTGCGATATCGTCTGCGCGGTCGTCGTCGTTGCCGTAGCGGGGGAAGTCGCCCTCGGTTTCAAAGTCAACAACAATTCCGTCCTCGTCGCGGATAGTCTTTACCTTTGCGTACTTGATTGCGGACAGGGAGTCAACAACATGAGAGAAGCCTGCGATACCGGTCGCAAATGTACGTCTTACATTTGTGTCGATAAGAGCCATTTCAGCAGCCTCATAGTTGTACTTGTCGTGCATATAGTGAATGAGGTTCAGGGTGTGTACATAAATGCTTGCGAGCCATGACATCATGTCGTCAAAATTCTCCATTACCTCGTCGTAATCAAGGTATTCGGAGGTGATAGCCTTGTACTTCGGACCTACCTGAGCCTTGGTCTTAGCGTCAACACCGCCGTTGATAGCGTACATCAGGCACTTTGCGAGGTTAGCTCTTGCGCCGAAGAACTGCATCTCCTTACCGGTCTGTGTTGCGGATACGCAGCAGCAGATAGCGTAATCATCGCCCCATACAGGACGCATTACATCGTCGTTCTCATACTGTACAGAGGAGGTGCGGACGGAAATAGCTGCGGCATAGCGCTTGAAGTTCTCCGGAAGCTGCTCGCAGTAAAGAACCGTCATGTTAGGCTCCGGAGAGGGGCCCATGTTCTCAAGAGTATGCAGGAAGCGGAAGTCGTTCTTGGTTACCATTGAGCGACCGTCCTGACCCTTGCCGCCGATAGACAGTGTAGCCCATACCGGGTCGCCGGAGAACAGCTCATTGTAGGAGGGAATACGAGCGAACTTCACCATTCTGAGCTTAAGAACGAGGTGGTCGATAAGCTCCTGAGCCTCAGCCTCGGTAAGAATGCCCTTGTCGAGGTCGCGCTTGATGTAGATGTCAAGGAATGTGGAGATACGTCCGATGGACATTGCCGCGCCGTTCTGGGTCTTGATAGCAGCCAGATAGCCGAAATATGTCCACTGAACTGCTTCTTTTGCGTTTGCGGCAGGCTTGGAGATATCGAAGCCGTAGGAAGCAGCCATTACCTTCATCTGCTTGAGGGCGCGGATCTGGTCGGAAAGCTCCTCACGCTGACGGATAACGCTGTCACGCATCTTGCCGTTTCCGCAATGAGCGAGGTCGTCCTGCTTTGCTTCAACCAGTCTGTCGATGCCGTACAGCGCAATTCTGCGGTAGTCGCCGACAATACGACCTCTGCCGTATGTATCGGGAAGTCCGGTGATGATCTTATTCTTTCTTACAGCGCGCATTTCGGGGGTATATGCGTCGAAAACGCCCTGATTATGTGTCTTGTGGTATTCTGTGAAGATCTTGTGGAGCATGGGGTCGGGAGTATAGCCGTAGGTGGTGCAGGCCTCCTCCGCCATTTTGATGCCGCCGAAGGGCATGAATGCTCTCTTGAGTGGCTTGTCGGTCTGAAGTCCGACAATCTTTTCGAGATCCTTCAGCTCAGGGTCGATGTAACCCGGTTCGTGAGAGGTGATGCCGGATACGATGTGAGTATCCATATCGAGTACGCCGCCCTTTGCGCGTTCCTCCTTCTGGAGCTGCTGGAGCTTGCTCCACAGCTTGTTTGTGGAGTCAGCCGGCCCTGCCAGAAATGACTCGTCGCCGTCATAGGGCGTGTAGTTGTTCTGAATGAAGTCGCGGGTGTTGATTTCCTCGCGCCATTTGCTGCCTTTGAAGCCTTCCCATTGTTCTAAATTTGTCATCTTTCTATAAACCTCCTGTATATTGCAGGCTCATACGGTTCGTACAAAACAAAGCCGACACTTTTTTTCTCAAAAGTGCCGCTTTTGTGAAGCAGGATCCGTTGCAACCATACCTCGGTCATTCAACCTGTCAACATTATAACATATTATATTTTCAAAGTCAATAGTAATTTCTGATTTTGTCAAAAAAATAATTATTGATTTCTTATACCTACGGTGTTTGGATAAATTGTAAACACAATATCTGGTATTATTTTCTATAAGAATAATTATAGCAGATAACTAAAATCGTTATGTTATGCCATACTTACTTTTTTACCGACATATTTATATCATTTTGTATATATCTATTCTATACAAAAACTGACAAAAATTTAACAAATAATAGAACTTAATTTTACATATGCTGAAAAACCGCCTGCCAGCTTCGTGATTATCCGCTGGCAGGCGGGTCAGTATATGTGATGTCTGATCAGGAGCTTTCCTCATCTGTCTGTTTTTCCTCAGGGGCTTTTCGGAACAATTCCCTCAGTCCGAAAGCCAGCAGAAACAGCGCGTAAAGCTTTCGCAGCAGATCGTTTCCAATTGCCTGTGAGCCGAGGGTGCCTAAGATAGCGCCTATCATGCCGCCGGGTATCATACTGAGTACCAGTTTCTTGTCGATAAGCCCGGCGCGGAGGTGCATAATAACTGAAATCAGGGCAATAGGCAGAAAAAACAGGAGATTTATGCCCTGCGCCGTTCGCTGCTGCATATTCTCAAAAAGCGTGAGCCAGATTAGCAGCACAAATCCTCCGCCGAGTCCCATTGAAGCTATTGCTCCGGAGAGAAATCCAATAATCGCCTGTATCATGAGAATAAAGTCCTCACAGCAGCGGCGCAGATCAGCGCTCCAAACAGCCTTTGGAGCCATGATGCTCTAATCCTTCGCAGGAAGAAAGCGCCTGCTATTGCTCCCGCCGCGCCGAACGGTATATATTTCCATGCCGCTGAAAAATCCATACCCCCGCTGAACATATAAGAAACAGCCGCGGTAATGCTCAGCACAAGTATAAGCGCCACTGAGTCCGCGTGAGCATGACGAACTATTTCCGCAGCGGGAATGTCCGGATTTTGATTTCGCTGCTCCCGCTCAAGAACAGGTACAGCGATAACTCCGCCGCCGCTGCCGAAAAATCCGTTCAGCAAACCGCAGAGCATACCCTCTAAAAAATGCTTCATAAAAATCACCCACGTTATTTTGCGCATTTTTTCGGGGTTTATCAGTTATTATAAAAATATATTTACCTGAGATACGCTCGTTTGTGAATGAATTTCATTACCTCGTCAAACCGCGCGTCGTCCATAGGCTCGGTTGACATGAGTTTCAGCGGTAACTTGGAATCTGAGCCGTAAAAATCCGGCTGAAAGTAATATCCGTTGTTCAGATAAAATCCCTGCCGCTGATAAAATGCAATCCTGCGGCGTTCAATCTCGCCCTCCGGAGGTTCTACCTCCAGCACGATCATTGAAGGGGAGGTTAGCTCCTTGAGGACGTTCATAAGCTGCGCACCTATGCCTTTTCCGCGAAGCTCCTGCTTTACGGCAAAGTGCTCCAGAAAAATCAGCTCCTGCTCGGGGAAATAATAGTAGTTCATAAACGCTGCCGGCACGCCGTCCGGCTCATAGCAAAGACTTCGAAATTCCGGGCGGGACATCTCCTTAAAATGCAGCTCGGCTGATCCGTGTTCATTTTTCGGAAACGAGCTTTCCATAATGTCAAACAGCTTTGCGAATTTGTCCTTTGGCATGGGGTTGCTTATATCATATACGATCGTATTTTCCATTTCATTACCTCGTTTCTGTCTTGTATTGTGCGCTTATTTTATAAAAATACCCTCGCATATGGCTTAACAGAGCCATTTACAAGGGAGAATAAATATGTCTGTGATATACGGAAAAATTTCTTACTGCGGGCGAAAATTAAAAAACAGAAGCGCCTCAACGCGCGAAAATGCGTGTCGAGGCACTCGACTGGTGCCGCTGACCGGACTTGAACCGGTATGGTATTTCTACCGAGGGATTTTAAGTCCCTTGTGTCTGCCGATTTCACCACAGCGGCATTAAAACATTATTATTATATCATAAACTATCCGTTTTGTCAAGTGCTGGCGATTATTTTTCTGGGTCGCTGCTGAAAAAGCATTGCTTCGTTTTAATAATGTGCAATACCAGAAAAACCGCCCGGAGCGTTTTCCGGGCGGTCAGCCTATGTATAGACTGGATAGGTTATGTCAATGCGGGCTTCCGCGCTGTAATGTCTATGCGGAGAAAAACTTGTTTCTGCGCATCACTGCAATTAGCAGCCAAAGCCGCCGCAAATGGACTTGATCAGCTCGCAGAGCTTGTCAAGACCGCAGAAAGAAAAGAAATTGCACATGATTTTTACCTCCCATTTTATTTCCCCGTGGGGATACTAATAATTATACACTATCAGCAGGAGTAATTCAATGCAAAGATATTGCCATATGGGGAAGCCCTTACCGGGATTTTTTCCCGGTAACTCTGCGCGCCGCGATCGTGAACAGTATAAGCACTGCCGGGAATATCGCCGCGAATGGAAGCCCGGCTTTCAGCTCTCCGCCCATTGCGCCGGATATCATTCCCACCAGCGTAGGCCCTCCGGAGCAGCCGGAATCTCCGGCGAGCGCCAGCAGCGCGAACATTGCAGTTCCGCCCCGTGGGAGCGCTTCTGCGGCGGCGCTGTAAGTTCCCGGCCACATAGCTCCTACGGAAAAACCGCAGATTCCGCACCCGATAAGCGAAAGCATTGGTATCGGCGAGAACGAAGCCAGCATATAGGAGAAAATGCACAGTAAACCGCACCACGACATATATTTTAGGATATCTATTTTCGCGCTTATTTTCGCGTAGAATACCCTTGAAAATCCCATAAGCACCGCGAAAAAGCACGGGCCCATTAGGTCGCCTATCGCCTTAGGTACGCCCAGCGCGCTTTCCGCAAATGCAGAAGCCCACTGGCTCATTGCAAGTTCGCTTCCTCCCGCGCATAGGATAAGCACTGCCATTATCCAGAATACTCTGGAGCTGCAAAGCTCACGTATAGACATACCTCCGTTTTCTCCGGTGATCTCCGGAATAGGTACGCGGGTGAAATAGACTGCATTAATAGCCGGAATGACCGCCCATAACAGCGCCAGAATTCTCCAGTTTTCTTTGCCGAATGCGAAAAGGAACAGCGTTGAAAGCAGCACTGTCACAACGCTTCCCCAGCAGTAAAATGAGTGCAGAAGCCCCATTGCGCCTGCCTTGTTGTCGCTGGGGCAGCTTTCCACCAGCGGACTTATCAGCACCTCTGTCAGCCCGCCGCCAACTGCGTACAGAATGACCGAGGTCAGAAGTCCTGCGAACGGCGGCAGGATAAATGGAAGTACGCCAAGCCCCGCAATTCCTGCGCAGGCGAAGATATGCGCACCTATCAGCGCGGCGCGGTATCCGATCCTGTCCACGAATTTCGCGGATATCAGATCAACAGCAAGCTGTACAATGAAATTTACCGTTACCAGCAGCGTTATCTGTTCAAGCGGGATCTCGAATGTATCCTGAAATATCAGAAAAAGCAGCGGCGCGAAATTGTTGACTATCGCCTGAGTTATGTATCCGCCGTAGCTCGCAAGGACGGTATGTTTGTAATTGTTTTTAATAGACATATGATTTACCAAAATACAGGGCTTCAATAACGAAGCCCTGATAGTATTTATTTATTCAGAATCAAGTATGTAGTCAGCCGCGTCGTCAAGCGTTCCCTGCGGAAAGCGGCTGGTATCCTCGCCGTTCGGATTTTCTGTGAATTCATTGGCAAGAAACACCTTGATGCCCAGTTTTTCTGCGACCATATCCTCGGAAACATTGTTGCCGACCATAACGCAGTTTTCCGGCTGAACTCCGATCTTTCCGAGAATTTCACTGAAATATGCCGGATTAGGCTTGCAGTAGGTGCTGTTGTCGTAGTAAGTGATAAGCTCGAAATCCTCCGGCAGGAGATTTACCCACTTCATGCGGGTGAGAACTCCGTCCAGCGGGAATATAGGATTTGTTGCAAGAACCACCCTCAGCCCGGCGTTTTTGAGCTTCTGGATCAGCGGCTTTCTGTCCGGAACGTATTTCAGGCTTGCCTTTGCCTTATCGAATTCGTGGGTGTAGAAATCATCGCATTCTCCCCGTGCGTCAGGGAGTCCGGGATTCATCGCGTTGAAGGTTTCCCAGAACGCTTCGGAATTGGGACGGCTGCCGTCATTCATGATCATCGACTTTGTACCAGCCCAGACGGATTTTACGGTGTGCTTCGGCTCGTAACCGAGGTGCGCAAGCCGTTTGCACAGCTCGCTGAAATAGATATTCACGAAATCCTCCTGCTCAAATGGGAGCAGCGTTCCGTCAAGGTCAAACAGTACTGTCGTTATCATTAACTATCTCCTTTGCGTCCTTTGCCGCGCGGCGTTTTTCAATGGCGGCGTGCTGTTTCTCAAGCTTCTTCTGATATGAGGCTTTGGCTTCATTGTCGGATCTGTATATAGACCGGGTAAGCGTCCATCTGTCTGCTGCGGCGCGCTTGCAGACAAGCTTCACGAGGAATTCTCCGTGCTCCGGGCAGGAACAGATGTTGTTCTTCCTTATGACGCCAAGCGACAGCCATTCGCCGTTGGAAAGTATCTTTCCGCATTCAGGGCAGGGGATCTCAGTGAATTGCTGTTCTGAAGTTATCCGTTTTATATCCGGAATATCCCGGAATATTTCCCTGGAAATAACTGGACGCTGACCCGCTGACATTCCGGAGTATTCCGCAAGTCCCTTTATCATGTCCAGCTTTCGGCAGACCTCGAACGTAAACCACGCATCGTTCATTGCGTCATGCGCCTGCGCGTCCATTGGGATCTGAAGCCGCTCCACAGCGTCAGAAAGCGACCACTGCACCCGTTCGTTGTCGATCTGGTTTTTGTAGATAAGCTGCAAATTCACATAATCACTGCCGAAAGAGCGGTCAAGCCCGTGCAGTTCCAGATTGTCCGCAAGCATCGCAATGTCATCGAAGCCCCATGTGATGAACCGGAATTCCGGCGAGCACCATTCTTTTAGCCGCCGGAACGCCTCTGGAAAGCTCTCGCCCTGAGCCAGCATTTCGCTGGTGATTCCGGTGATCTTTTCAACATGGCGGTTCATTTTCTTGTAGTACTTCGGGGCGACGTTTATTTTCAGCTTGTCAACGAAGTTGAAATTCTCGTCAGCCTTGACTGCGCCGATCTGTATTATCTCCCCGCGCAGCAGCACAGGCTGCTGAACGGTGTGGGCGCGGTCAAGCGCCTGATTCCATTCCATGTCAAGAATTATATAGTACATCTGACATAAACTCCATTAAAGCATAAGCTTGCCGCCGACATTTTCATGCCGCCACTCAACGAACTCGTCGTAGGTGCCGGCGCGGTCAAGGCAGCCGTTTTCTGTGATCTCTATAATTCGGTTTGCGGCGGTTTCCAGTATTTCGTGGTCGTGGGAAGCAAACAGCAGATTGCCCTTGAATTCAGACAGACCGTTGTTTACCGCGGTGATGCTTTCGAGGTCGAGGTGGTTGGTGGGTCGGTCGAGAATGAGCACGTTGCTCTGGAACAGCATCATTCTTGAGAACATACAGCGAACCTTTTCGCCGCCGGAGAGCACATTCACCGGCTTGAAAACATCGTCGCCGCTGAACAGCATACGCCCTAGGAAGCCGCGCAGATAGCTCTCGGTTTCGTCCTTTGAGTACTGGCGCATCCAGTCGAGAATCGACAGGGTGCAGCCGTCAAAGAACGCGCTGTTGTCATTCGGGAAATAGCTTACAGAAGTTGTGCTGCCCCATTTGTAGCTGCCCTCGTCCGGCTCCATTTCCTCCATGAGTATCTTGAAAAGGGTAGTCACGGCGATCTCGTTGTTGCCGACGAATGCGATCTTGTCGCCCTTTCCTACGGTGAAGCTTACGTTGTTCAGCACCTTTACTCCGTCCACGGTCTTGGAAAGCCCGGTCACCTGAAGAATATCCTTGCCGACCTCTCGTTCCATGTCAAAGGCGATATAGGGGTACTTTCTGCTGGAAGCCGGCAGCTCCTCCACCGTTAGCTTGTCGATAAGCTTGCGCCGGGAGGTCGCCTGCTTGGACTTGGATTTGTTCGCGGAGAACCGCGCGATGAAGTTCTGTAATTCCTTTATCTTTTCCTCGGCGCGCTTGTTCTGCTGCTTTATCATGCGCTGAATGAGCTGCGAGGACTCGTACCAGAACTCGTAGTTTCCGACATACATCTTGATCTTTCCGTAGTCGATATCCACGATGTGGGTGCATACGTTGTTCAGAAAGTGACGGTCGTGGGATACTACGATAACTGTTCCGAAGTACTCCGCGAGGAAGTCCTCCAGCCATGAAACGGCTTCAACGTCGAGGTGGTTGGTAGGCTCGTCCATGAGGATAATATCGGGATTTCCGAACAGGCACTGAGCCAGCAGCACCTTGACCTTTTCGTTGCCGGTGAGGGAATCCATCTGCTGATAAAGAATTTCCTCCGGCAGTCCCAGACCCTGTATCAGCTTGGAAGCGTCTGATTCCGCCTCCCAGCCGTTAAGTTCCGCAAATTCCGCCTCAAGCTCGGAGGCGCGGTTGCCGTCCTCCTCGGAGAAATCCGGCTTTGCGTAAAGCTCGTCCTTTTCCTTCATGATGTCGTAAAGGCGCTTGTTGCCGAGGATTACGGTGTCCTGCACGGTGTATTCGTCAAACGCGTAGTGATCCTGCCTGAGCACAGACATACGCAGCTCGGCGGGCTTGGAAACGCTGCCCTTTGTGGGTTCAAGCTCACCGCAGAGCACTTTAAGGAATGTGGACTTGCCTGCGCCGTTTGCGCCGATAACTCCGTAGCAGTTGCCGGCGGTGAATTTCAGGTCAACGTCCTTGAAAAGAAGCTGTCCGCCGAAGCTGACGCTTACATCAGATACTGTGATCAAATCGTTGTTCTCCTTTTTCTTTATAATAATAGCATATACATTACTAGTATAACATATCATTTCCTTTTTTACAAGCCCTTTATGGAAGTTTTTTTGTCTTCGTAATAAATTGCGGTCATCATAAATATATATGTACAAACACAAAAAAGAAAAAGCCCCGGTAGAAACCGGAGCAATATGTATTCTTTTCTGTATTATCAGCTAAGCTTGCTGAGCTCTGCGAGGCACTCGGAGCAGATGTTCTTTCCCTTGAAAATGGTAATTCCGCTTGCGTTTGCACAGAATGCACACGCAGGGGTGTACTTCTTGAGAATGATCTGATCGTCCTCAACATAGATCTCAAGGCTGTCCTTGATGCCGATGTCAAGAGTTCTTCTCAGCTCGATCGGGATTACTATTCTTCCAAGCTCGTCCACTTTTCTTACAATACCTGTTGACTTAACCATTTTTTCTTCCTCCTGTTTTTGCAGCTTACGCTTTCACTCGACCAGCGCTGCCTTTTGTCCTGTTTTACCGTTTTTTTCAGCAGTTTGCTGAATTCTTGCATATTATAGCATGTTTTATTTTGGTTGTCAATTTGAAAAATGCAAAATTCTGTCAGTTTATATCTGAAACATTGCATAAAACGATAAATAAAAGTGTCGTATATGATTAAAAGCATATGCTTTAAATCAAGAATATCCTGATAATACCGCCAAATGTCGAAGAATGGAAAGTTCACGGCGACTTCTGGAAGAAAATTAGGAAAAACCAATAAAAAGTGTATTGCGTATTAAAGGTCAAAAATGGCTATATGCAGCATAATAAGGAACAAATGAGGAGGTATTGTCTTGAAAGTAATTCTTGCGGTGATACCCGCCGCTGCAATAATCTGCGGAATATTCACCGGCAGACTGCCGGAGGTTTCCGCGGCGGTGCTGGAAAAAGCAGGGGACGCTGTGACGCTCGCGATAACCCTTTGCGGAATAATGTGCCTGTGGAGCGGACTTATGAAGGTCGCTGAGGAGGCAGGGGCGGTAAAGGCGCTGTCCGGACTGCTTTCTCCGGCTGTGTCGCTTCTGTTCAGAGGACTGGAAAAAGGCGGCAGGGCAATGCAGCTTATTTCCATGAACCTGTCGGCTAATATCCTTGGGCTTGGAAACGCGACTACTCCGCTTGGAATAAGGGCGATGGAAGCGATTCAGGAGGAAGAAACCGGACTGCACGGAAAGCCGGACGGTACTGCCTCCGACAATATGATAATGCTGACCGTGCTGAATACCGCCAGCTTGCAGATAATTCCTGCAACTGCGGCGGCGCTCAGGGCAGCTCACGGCGCGGCGCGACCTATGGAGATACTGCCCTGCGTGTGGATAGTTTCGGCATATTCACTCGCGGCGGCAGTGGGCGCGGCGAAGCTTCTGGCATGGCTTTCGAGAAAGCGGAGGGGACAAGGTGCAGATAACTGATTTCATAATCCCGGTGCTTTTCGCCGGGATACTCATATGCGGCTTTGTAAGAAAGGTAGATGTATTTTCGGTGTTCTGCTCCGGAGCGTCCGAGGGGCTGAAAACCACCGCTGACATTCTTCCGGCTCTGATCTTGCTGCTGATAAGCGTAGGAATGCTTCAGGCAAGCGGCGCGGTGGAGCTGCTTACAGAGCTGCTGGCGCCGGTCTGCAATGCAGTCGGATTTCCGCCGGAATGTATGCAGATGGTTCTGCTCAGACCCTTTTCCGGCAGCGGCGCAATCGCCGTATACGACGGAATTGCATCGGAATGCGGTGTGGACAGCTTCGCGGGGAGGGTCGCTGCGGTGCTTCTGGGTTCATCAGAAACTACCTTTTACACAGTTGCGGTGTATTTCTCTGCCGTAAAAATAAAAAAGACCCGTTATGCAGTTCCTGCTGCGCTCACGGCAGACTGTACGGCATGGATCGTATGCGGGCTTATGGTCGGCCTTATACTTGGAACGTGACCGAATGTTCGTCGGAATGCTTGATTTTTTGCGGATAATGGTATATAATAGTAAAGGAATGAAATTCGCAGAAATTCAGGGGTGATTTGATGATTATTCTGCCTGAGCAGGTGACGCAGGCTATCGAGGTGCTGGAGAACTCCGGCTATGACGCGTATATTGTCGGCGATTGTGTTAGAGAACTGCTTCTCGGAAATAATCCGCAGGACTATGATATTGTTACGAATGCTGGAATAAACGATATACTTTTTGCGTTCCGTGACTACCGCATTTCTGACGAGGGAATGAAGCGCGGCGAGGTGCTGGTTACCGTTGTCGGAATGATCATACAGGTTTCCCCCTATCGCCGTGAGGTTGTCGGAAACCGCGTAATGTACGCCGAGGATCTGGAAACCGACCTGTTCCGACGCGGCTTCACCATGAATGCAATGGCATACAGCCCCCGCACGGGTCTGATTGATCCTTTCGGAGGTAGGGCTTCGCTGCGCCCCGACCCGAATGCTGTCGCTGAGGAAGAAAGGGAAGAGCAGGAGATTGAGCTTCCTGCAAGCCCGGACATTTCCGAGATCCCCAGACGGAGAACCGGAGTATCACGGCTGCCGGCAAGGGTCATCGCGATAGGGGAGATGCAGACCCGCACCACAAAGGAAAACGGAAAGTCTGTGACTGAAACATGGTATGATATGTCCCGCTGCTTCACCTCCGACCCGTCACGGATTCTTGAGGCAATACGCTACTGCGCCGAGGGCGAATATATAATCGAGGACAAGACAAGGGAAGCAATACGCGCCAATGTAAGCTGCTTTGAGTACGCGGAAAAGGACAAGCTGTTCAGCGAGCTTTCCCGGATAGTAATGGGAAAGTACGCAGGGCGTGTGCTGGAGCAGTACGCGGATATCCTGAAATTCCTTCTGCCGGAGATAGAGCCGTGCATTGATTTTGAACAGCACAGCGTTCACCATGACTTCACCGTATGGACGCACATCTGCAAGTCTGTCGGATATGCAGTCCCGGAGCTTTCGATACGCTTCGCAATGCTGTTTCACGACCTCGGAAAGCCGGACTGCTGCTCGATAGATTCCCATGGTCATGGGCATTTCAAGGGACACGGCGAGCGCAGCCGTCTGCTGGCGGAGAGGATCATGCGCCGTTTGGAGTTCCCGGCAGCGCTCTCTGAGGAGATAAGCTGGCTGGTATTTTATCACGACAAAGATATCCCGGAGGAGCGAAGCGAACTGAAACGGCTGCTTGACGCGCTCGGAGCAGAGGATCTGCGAAAGCTTATCCAGTGCGAGATAGCAGACAGCCGCGCCAAAAAGATCGACCCGGAAACTCAGGACGTACAGCGGCTGAGGGCTTCAGCAGCGGCGCTGCGTGAGATACTCGACACCGGAGAGTGCTATAATATCCGTCAGCTTGCAATAACCCCGCGGGAGCTTATGGAGCGCAGGCTGGTAAGCTCGGAGCAGGAGGCGGAGCAGCTTATGAACGCGCTGTTCGATATGGTGCTCGACAAGCCCAGCTTCAACAATAAGCTCATGCTGCTGGACATGGCGGAAAAGAGCAAACAGCGGCTTGATGACATCATAGCTGAGAGGGAACGTGCCGCCGCGGAAAAAAGAACCGCGCAGGCAATGAAGCATCGCCGCTCAGAGCCGGTCTACACCCGGAAAAAGAAATAAATTAGGGCTGCCACAGGCAGCCCTTTATGTTGTAAATCAGTAATTATTTGACCCTGTAACACAAAACCTGAAAATCTATCTCAGTTTCAAAGCGGTCAGAAGTGCCGAAGTAGCTGTAAAGTCGGTTGCTGTCCTGCGGGGAGGTCTTGTAATAATACGGGGTCATGGTGAACAGCGCATTCAGCAGCTCCTGATCCGTGAGAGTCAGCATTCCGTGGACTTCTCGTTTTTCCAGAAGCTCCATGCCGGGGATATCGTAGGGCTTTACCTCATTGAGCCGGGGCTGGTCGTAGATCAGGGCTTTCAGACCGTACAGGTGGCGTTCTCCGGGGATTGCGGTAATGATCACTCCGCCGGGTTTTACCGTTCGCAGCAGTTCTTCCCGCTGGAACGGAGCAAATATCACAGCCGCCATGTCCGCGCATTTATCCTCAAGCGGCAGCCGGAATACGCTTGCCGCGGCACAGAAAATGTCCCGCCTTATTCCGCCGGCGCTGATTCGGGAGTGAGCAGCCGCCAAAGCGTTTTTGGAGATGTCCACGCCGAATACCCGCCCGCCGCGGGGCTGTATTGCTTCATACAATCCCACGGTATAATAACCCTCGCCGCAGCCGCAGTCAAGCAGCAGCGGATTTTCCATTTCTGCGGAGTATTTTCCGGCAAACTCGCACAGCGCAGTTCTGAGTTCGGAATAGGCTCCGCTGTCGAGGAAAAGACGTCTAGCCGCCACCATTTCCTTGCTGTCGCCGGGGTCTTTTACATTCTTGTGCTGGGAGAGCAGCAGATTAACGTAGCCCTTAGCAGAAATGTCAAAGCAGTGATTTTTCGGGCAGCGCAGGGTTTTCCCGTCAATCCGGAGCTGCGGGGGAGAGCTGCTTTTTTCGCCGCATACCGGGCAGGTCAGGGGGAGATTTTCTTCTGTCATAGTGTTCTCCTTGATAAAAAGTCTGAATATATTATATACTATCGTATTGACATATTCAAGCGCGATTTTTAGGCTTTTGTTGTTAGAATTGCACAAAACGCTCTTTGATATTTGTACATTGGATATCAAAAAACTTCACAAAAACAGTTGATTTTTATACAACTTTACTATATAATAGATTTATGGAGTTCTAAGAGTTGTCTTATTACTGCAAATCTTTAGTTCGGAGGTCACTCAATGAAAGCATTCACTGCTGACAAAATCAGAAACATATTACTTGCCGGTCACGGCGGCAGCGGAAAGACAGCATTAGCAGAGGCTATGCTGTTCAAGTCTGGACTGACTGAACGCATGGGCAGTACCAACGAGGGAAGCACAGTCTGCGACTTCGACCCGGAGGAGATCCGCCGCAAGATTTCAATAAATTCCGCTCTTGCCTCTACCACATGGCAGGATACCAAGATAAATATTATCGACGCTCCCGGTCAGTTTGACTTTATCGGCGGTATGTACGAGGGAATTCGCGCGGCTGAGTCGGTTATCATCACCGTAAATGGCAAGGACGGCGTATGCCCCGGAACTATCAAGGCGTATAACCTTGCCGCAGGTCAGAACAAGGCGCGTATGCTCGCCGTTACCTGCATGGAAGTGGAGAATTCCGATTTCTATAAGGTACACACTCAGCTTAAGACCGTCTTTGGCCCGTCCGTTTGCCCGATAGTAGTACCTTATGATAAAAATGGTCCTGTTGAGGCATACATAAATCTTCTCACGATGAAGGCTTATAAATACGATAACAAGGGCATTCCCACCGAAGTTCCCATGCCGGCGTCCGAGAACAGAATTGCGGGTCTGCGGGCTTCAATGGCGGAGGCTGTCGCCGAAACCAACGAGGAATTCATGGAGAAGTTCTTCTCCGGCGAGGAATTCACCCATGACGAGCTGGTAAAGGGCATTCACGACGGAGTAGCGAGCGGCGCAATCACTCCGCTGGTATGCTGTGCGAACGATACTCTTTCCGGCGTGGATATGCTGCTTGACGCAGTTGTTTCCATGCTTCCGTCACCCAACGAGCGTAAACTGGAAATGCTGGACGGAGCGGTGCTGGATTACGACGAGAACAAGCCTCTCAAGGCATTTGTGTTCAAGACAGTTGCCGACCCGTTCGTGGGTAAGATCAGTGTAATTAAGGTCATTCAGGGCAAGCTCACCGCCGGAGTATCCGCAGTGAATGCCACCACTGGGGAATCTCTCCGTTTCGGCAAGCTGCTGAAGCTTGTTGGAAAGAAGCAGGAGGAAGTCACCGAGGCTCTTGCGGGAGATATCGTTGCAGTCACCAAGCTTGAAGCGGCGACCAACGACACAATCTGCGCGCCGGAGGCTGTCTCAGCATTAGCTCCCACGGTATTCCCGGAGGCTTGCTATTTCCGTGCAGTAACGCTCAACGGAAACGGCGACGAGGGCAAGCTTTCCTCGGCTATCAGGCGTCTGCTTGAGGAAGATCCAACTCTGAAATATATCCACAATCACGAAACCCACCAGCGTATTATCGGCGGTCTTGGCGAGCAGCATCTTGACGTTGCCGCAGCTAAACTGAAAGCGAAGTTTGGCATGGACGTCGTTATGTCCGAGCCGAAGATAGCGTACCGCGAAGCAATCCGCAAAAAGGTGACAATTGAGAGCAAGTACAAGAAGCAGTCAGGCGGTCATGGACAGTACGGTCATGTAAAGATCGAGTTCGAGCCGTATGACGGAGAGCCGCTGCTGTTCGAGGAAAAGATTTTCGGCGGAAGCGTTCCGAAGAACTTCTTCCCGGCGGTAGAAAAGGGCTTGCAGGAGGCCGCGGAGCATGGCTCTGTGGGCGGATTCCCTGTGGTAAGGCTCAAGGCAACGCTGATCGACGGAAGCTACCACCCGGTAGACAGCTCCGAAATGGCGTTTAAGACTGCGGCTTCAATGGCATTCAAGGACTGCATGAAGGAGGCTCAGCCCTATCTGCTTGAGCCGGTTCAGAGCCTGAAGATACTCCTGCCGGACGACAAGCAGGGCGATGTGATGAGTGTGCTTTCAAAGCGCAGAGGTTCGGTGCTCGGAATGAATTCCGTAGGCGAAGGAATGACTGAGCTTACCGCAGAAGCCCCTGAAGCGGAGCTGTCGGATTTCGCGCTTGTATTGCGTCAGATTACACAGGGTCTGGGCGAATTCACTGCGGAATTTGCGCGGTATGATATGCTTCCTCCCGGAACTGATATAAAGTCGTAATTAATTCATTAGCCTGCTTTCTTGATCAGTTTTCGATGCAATATAAATTCGAGCCGTCGGAGTTTCCGGCGGCTCGGTTTATATATTGCTGACGTTATGTAATGATCATGTATTCTGATCGGAGGCTTTTTTGCGCTTGGCTTCTTCCTCCTCGTCCTTGTAGCAGTCGGTGAGGAAGCCAAGATTTATTTCATATTTCGATTCGAGGGAATTCTTCATTTCCGCGTCATCAACATATTTGTTCACAAGCGCGGTGCTCTTTTCCACTGCGTTGAGCGTACCTGCGCCTGCAACGCAGCCACCAGGGCAAGCCATTCCCTCAAGCAGGTATCCGTTGTATTTACCGGCTTTCGCCATCATCAGCAGCTTCTTGCAGTCTTTGAGCCCCTGAGCGGCAACGATCTTTACCTCGCGCTCCGGGTCAAGCTCCTTGATTACGTCCTGAACTGCCTTTGCAACTCCTCCGCTTACTGCGAAGCCTCTGCCGCTGCCGGTTCCCTGGTTTAGATCAACCTTTTCATCATCGGTGATGTCCTCAAAGCGAACTCCCTTTGCTTCAAACATACCCATAAGCTCTTCAAACGTCAGAACAAAGTCAACGTCGCTTCGTATGGTTCTTCTGGAGGCTTCAAGCTTCTTTGCGGCGCAAGGGCCAATGAACGCTATGCAGGCATCAGGATTTTCCTGTTTGATCATTCGCGCAGTAAGTACCATAGGCGTAAGCGCCATTGAGATATAGGGCGCAAGGTCTGGAAACAGCTTCTTAGCCATAACGCTCCATGCGGGGCAGCAGGAGGTCGCCATGAACGGCTGATGTTCGGGGACTTCTCTCATGAAGTCCTTAGCCTCTTCGATCGCGCAGAGATCTGCTCCGACAGCGACCTCGGCAACATCTGCAAATCCAAGCTTTTTCATCGCCGCAGTGAGCTTTTCCGGCGAAGCGTTCGGGCCGAATTGACCCACGAAAGCAGGGGCAACGATAGCGATGACCTTTTTGCCCTTTTTCATTGCAGTGATAAGCTGGAATATCTGACCCTTGTCCACTATCGCGCCGAAAGGACAGCTTACAAGACACATACCGCAGGATACGCACTTGTCGTAGTCGATCTTAGCCTTGCCATCTTCGTCGCTTGTTATGGCGTCCATTCCGCAGGCTTTCGCGCAGGGTCTTTCCATTTTGTTTATGGCGTTGTAGGGGCAGACGCTCTGGCATTTTCCGCATTTAATACACTTTGACTGATCTATATGGGATTTCCCATGCTTTACGGTGATAGCGCCCTTTGGACATACCTCCTGACAGGGGTGAGCAAGACAGCCCTGACAGCAGTCAGTAACTGTGAAATGTGTTTCGGGACAGCCGTTGCAGGCAAAATTGATGATGTTTACAAGGGGCGGATCATAGTACTTTTCAGCGATTGCGCTTTCCTCTATTCCCGCAGAAACAGCCTCATGCTCCTCAATAGAACGGAGCGGAAGTCCGATAGCAAGACGAAGCCTTTCTTCAACTATGGCTCTCTCAAGGAATATGGAATCGCGGTACACCGCTACCTTTCCCGGAACTATTTTATAAGGCAGATCAGTGATCTTTTCTTTATAATTACCGCCCTCATAGGCAAGCTTTGCTACTTCGGTAAATACCTTTCTTCTGATATCTGTTACCGACGAATAAATTCCTCTCATTTTCATGAATTTTGTTTTCCTCCTGATGATTTTTGAATTCAAAACCCAAGAATTCAATATGCGAACTAACTAATGAAGCTGAGTGCAATGAGTTTTTTCTCGGTTAATCAAGTTTTTGTGCTATATAATTCACAATCATATTTTACAGTCATTTAGCCGATTTGTCAAGGCTTTGACTATTCCATTTTTATATCAGATATATTAACTAAAAGATATATAAGCAAAATCAGTATTTATTACTGAGAAACTTATTTAAATGTTGAATAAAAATGCGCTTTAGAACATATTTTTTTTAAATATTGCCCAAATTTTGTTTTTTACGTCTTGAAATATGCCTTTCACACCGCTCGTATTGACACATAAAGTTTCAGTATGGTATAATATATTCACAAATATTGTAAATTATCTGATTTACTTTGCGTTAAAAAACGTAATCAATGCAGAATAATTTACATGACTTCGGGAAGATTTTGTTTTCTCCTGCCTGTGGTGGTGAATATGGATCATATTGGCATTAAAAAGAAGCAAAAAGGTATAGGCGACCGACTAAGTGGTATGCGCAGCAGAGAAAAGCGCCTGCGTGCCGAGGTTTCCGCCGCAGCAGGTTTCGGAAGCGCCGAAAAAACAGATCCCGTTCAGTTGTTGAACCAGAATTACAGACAAACCTTTGACGCGGCAGGAAAGGCGAGGGCAGCAGAGCTTTCAAACCAGAGATCTGGTGCGCTGCAAAGAGATGATCTCTCGGCATCGGGTTCATCTTCCGGAAGAGACACCGCTGAGAGAAATTCAAGCGACAATACGATATCCGGGCTGCGTAAAAAGCATGATTTCCCCGAATACAGCCATTCTGAGCGGCAGTTGTCCGAGGGCAGCTTCTGCGACAGATTTTCGGCGAACGCTTTCCGGGGAGGGAAGCTTGCAGGAGCCGTGCTTGAGGGTCAGGCAAAGAATATGTTCATCACCTGCGTTCAGCGGGCAAGGACAGTCCGACCTCCGTCCAACGATAAGCAAAGAAAGATTTTAGGCTCCTCCGCAGTGGAGAGAGGGATAGACGGCGAGCCTGCGTCGGTAGTTTTCAATCGGGATATAAGGAGCGCAGTCGGTATCGCAGTTGACGCGGTTCACGGAGCTTCAAGAGTATTTGATATATTTAAGGATATCGCGGACGGAACCGGTGACCTTCAGGACAATCCGCTGGAGATCCGCGGCGTAGGCACGATCAGAAGCGTATATCCATTTCTTTCGACAGAAGCAGACAAGTCCCTGATCCAGAAATACAGGAGTCGTCTGAAATCTCTGGAAAATGATAATTCAGCCGAAGCCGCACAGGAAAAGCAGAGCATAGGCTCCGCGCTGAAAAAGGCTGAGGCAGTGCTTGAGCGGAAAGAAGCTGAAAAGCGGAAATTCCTTACGAAGCTATCTGAAATGCAGAGCAATGCGCGGGAAGCGGAAAAGCTATTCTCATCGGAGGGTTTTGCGGAGGCAGTTCAGGAGGAAATAGAAGCAATTCAGCCCGCCGATCCCCCTGACGATAATAGACGCAGGCGGAGGACAATTGATCAGGAGCGGGTAAATGAGCCAGAAACAGCTTCAACAGAACAAGCGGCAGCAGAACCAGCAGACACCGCAGAATCAGAGATCCGGCAGTAATGGCGCTAAGCGGTCGTATGCAGTAAGCAGCGCTGCGGAGAAAAGCTCCGTTTCGGAAATGCTTGCGGCGGCAGAGGCATTTGCTCTTGGAAAGACCGGCGCAAAAACAACTGAAGCCGCGTCTTTTTTCGGCAATCAGGCTATGCTGGAACTTGCTGAACAAAGCGCCGCGCAGAGAAGCGGTGTAAAATTTACAGCGGACGTGCTCGGCGGAGAAAAACGCTGCGAATTTGCGGACAATGCGCCGCTGAACGAAATTTCTGCTGAGCCCGCGTTCAGCCCTGAGAGCGTTCCGGACTTCTCGCCGGAGGCGCCCGCTGCGGACATAAATCAGGTGGGAGCGCTGGCTTCCGAATATCTGTTATGAGGTGCTGCTGATGCGGCTTATTGAGTTGCTTAAAGAGGTTCTTGACCGCAGTAACATCAGATACTGCGAGCAGAACGGATATATACAGCTAACGCTGTGCAGCGGACTGCACAAATGGAGCGTTTCTTTTTCAGAGGATAAGGAAAGCTTCCTGAAATACTATGCGCAGTATCCGTGGCATATTGACGAGGGCAGCCAGAGCAGGGTGCTTTCGGCGCTGAATGAAATGAATACCTCACTGAGGGCAGGGTGCTTTATGATCTGCGACGGATTTCCTGTTTTCAGATACGGGGTCTACATATATGATGAATTTACCGCAAAGGAAAGCATCGCAGATCTGTTCCTCACCGCCGCGGCGAGAACCGACGCGTCGTGGGAAGCGATCTATCAGGCGGTATGCGGTATGGAGGTTTCCTGATGGCGTTCGATTATCTGGACGGAGATAAGCCGTTTTCGTCAGAGAACGAGTTTGTTGATACGTTTTCTGAAATACTTGATCTGTACATATATTATCTGTACAAATATCATTCATGGGTAGGCCCGGACAATTATCTTCAGGGAATGCTGGGGGTAGTTGTGACACGCACTGAGTTTGAGAAAAACCTTATGCGTGCTTCCGATTCCCGCTGCATGATGGCTCTTACCGATGAGGAGAGAGACGAGCTTGGCAGGCTGAAGGATTACTTTGTTGATCGCTGTATTAAAACAAAGGGCAGCAAAGAGGATTTCCCTGCGTTGGGACTGGTCAGCGTGTTCTCGCTTGACTGCTTTGAGCTTTTTTGTATTCTGACGCTTTTATGCTGTGAGCTTAATCAGAAATACGAAAAGCTTTTTGCATATATTCAGGACGATATTGCTAAGAAAACTCCCACTGCGGAAACGCTGATAAGGCTTTTCGGAGATCCTTTGGAGAGAGTTTCTGAATTTTTTCCGTATTTTACGGCTGACGCTGTTATGCCGCGCTTTATGATTAGCTCGGACAGCTCCGGATTTGGAAATGCGCCGCTTAAGCTTTCTCCTCAGATCATGAATTTTCTGACTGGAAGCGGAAGTCCTGATCTTGCTGTTGATTTCTGGAATTGCAGTTCAGAACTTCACCAGCTTTATGCCGATAAGGATACTGCGGCGTGTGTTCTAGGGTCGGTAAAGGTTCCGGTCAGCGGGAAGACCTCGCTGGTCGTATTCAGCGGAACCAGAGGCAGCGGACGGCGGTTTCAGGTAAAGCACTGCGCTGCGGCGCTTGGAGAGAATGTCCTGTTTGCGGATCTTTCTGAGATCTGGCAGGGGGACGACTCTGAGAGAAGACTTTCCTCCGTGCTGTGTGAGAGAGTTATAAGAGGCTGCGCGATCTGTCTGACAGGACTTGAATATCTGCTTGAGGAGGAGCGTCAGGATAAGCTTGTAAGCTTTTCGGCTTTCCTCAGAAAAAATCAGATGTGGCTTGGCAGCAGGCTTTATATGACCTCTGGAAAAAAGTGGACAGACGCCCGTCTGGGAGATAACATCATAAAGCTTGATTTTGAGATTCCTGAAACGGACGAAGCATCACGTTTAGCCCTCTGGAAAGCATTCACTGCGGGAATGACCCTTGACAGTGATATTTCTCCGGAGGAAATGGCCGCGAAGTTCCGGTTCACTCCCGGACAGATAAAAGCCGCGGCAGACCGCGCGGCGGATCTCACTCAGATGTCCGGCGGAGGAGCTGTGTCGGCGGAAAATCTACATGATTGCTGCTATGCGCAGGTCGTTCAGGGACTTAACACACTGGCGTCCCCGATAAAGCCTGCTTACAACTGGGAGGATCTTGTGCTCCCTCAGCAGGAAATAAAGCTCCTGAAAGAAGCATGCACCCATGTAAGATACCGTCATCAGGTTTACGGAAGCTGGGGCTTCGGAAAGCGTGCAGCCTACGGCAGAGGGCTGTCCGTACTGTTTTCTGGGCCTCCCGGCACTGGAAAAACCATGGCGGCGCAGGTCATCACAAATCAGCTTCATATGCAGATGTACAAAATACAGATCTCCCAGATCGTCAGCAAATACATCGGCGAAACCGAAAAAAATCTCAGGCAGGTGTTTACGGAAGCGCGGAATGCGAACTGTATCCTGTTCTTTGACGAAATGGACGCGCTGTTCGGAAAGCGTTCGGAGGTCAAGGACTCCCACGACAGAAACGCGAACATTGAAACCGCATATCTTCTCCAGCAGTTGGAGGAATACGACGGGGTAGTCCTGATGGCAACAAATCTTCTCCAGAATATAGATGAGGCGTTCATGCGCCGTATCAATTTCGTTATTTCGTTCCCGTTCCCGGACGTTCCGACAAGGAAGCGGCTTTGGGAGAAAATGCTGGATACCGGCGCGCCGGTCGATGAGAACATTGATTTTGACTTCCTTGCGGAGAATTTCAAGATCGCCGGAGGCAACATCAAGAACTGCGCGGTTCATGCGGCATTCCTTGCCGCTGCCGAGGGAACGCCGATATCTATGAGGCATATAGTTTCGAGCGTTGTAACAGAACAGCGCAAGAATAATATCGTTGTTGTCCGCGAAGATCTGAAAGAATATGCGGATCTGGTGTTCGGCGAATAAAAATGTGAACTTTGCATTTCAAGCATTAAATCATGCCTTTCACGAATAGTGGTTGACAAATTAAGCGGCGGCATGATATAATTACAGTGAATTTGATATGTGATATACTGATATCACCTATGCCATTTGTGAATATCAAATCGCGTCAAATTTCTGCGAGAAACACTTGATACATTTCGTGCAATGCTTGCTGCTGGATCTGGATTTAATTCAGAAAATCTATGACGAATAGTCCAAGATTTCTCAGTGCTTGTTTTCTGGTATATTCCTGTGTAAACATGATTTGAGAAATTTTATGTCATTTTAAGCCGTTATTGTGTCGTTTCGCGCCATGTTTGTTGACAAGATAAGTAAATTAACTTATAATATAAATATATTATTGGGATAATTCTATTTTACATACAACAAGATTTTGCCGCCTGATAGATAGTTATATAACGGCGGAATTCTCCGAAAAGGAGAAAAAAGTATCTTATGGAGATCGACTTCTGCACGAATAATCCTTCCCTAATAGGTATATTTTTAAGCAGGTATGTCCATAAGCTTATTTAAGTAGTTTGATCTGTCGCAAGGCAGATTCGGCTATATATTGAAGCAGTGGAATAAGCCGCTGCTTCGGAAAATCTTTCATCTTTTCAGAGAGGAGGTTCTGGTTTTTCAGAAGTCGAAAGGCACTGAGAGATCAGGAAAACTACTATGCCAGAGTATTTATCCCCGGGTGTGTATGTTGAGGAGTATGAGTCGGGCGCAGTTCCTATGGAAGGCGTAGGAACCAGCACGGCAGGATTTGTCGGCCTTGCAGAAAAAGGCGACGTGATCGGAAAACCTCAGCTTGTAACCAGCTTCAGCGACTATGTTCGTATCTTTGGAGGATACCTTTCCGAAACCAAGTTCGGTGATAAGCGTTATCTGCCCTATGCTGTTGAGCATTTCTTCATCAACGGAGGCTCCAGAGCGTTCGTAATGAGAGTATGCCCCGCTGATGCAAAGGCTGCCGCTACCAAGAGCGATTCTATCCTCAGCTTCACCGCAAAGAACCCCGGTGAATGGGGCAACAGAATCAAGGTAACAGTATCACCTGTTTCCCGCGTTAAGACTCAGGTTTACGAAGTAAACGGAAACGATGCTGTCGTAAGAAGCGTTGATGGCTTCAACATCGGCGACGTTGTTGAGTTCGCAGACGGCAAGACCTCTGTTTACAACAAGATCACCGCTATCGAGGAAAAGACGGTGACCTTTGAGAACCCTGTAAATGCGTCCATCGTTGACAAGGCTCTTGTACCCACCAAGTTCATGAAGAGCTGCGAGATCGACGTTTCCGTAAAGTACGGCGACGCAAAGGAAGACTACCTGTTCGTATCCCTTAACACCGAGTCCCCTGAGTACATAATCTCCAGAATGGCTAAGAGCGAGCTGGTAACGGTTGAGGTATCTCAGGCGAAGCCGGCAGCAGCTAAGCCTGTTGACGCAAAGGACAAGAAGGATGGCGCACCTGCACCCGCTCCCGCTGCTGTTATTGCAGCTCCCTTTGAGGCAGTAGGCGGCAAGGGCGACGCTATGATCATGCAGCTTACCGGCGGTACAGACGGTAATATTGCAGGTATCACTGCTTCCGAGTACATCGGTACAGACGGCGGCCCCGGCAAGCGTTCCGGTATTCAGGCGTTCATTGAGAACTCTGACGTAAGCATCATGTCTGTTCCTGGAATTACCATTCCTGAGGTTCAGATGTCCCTTATCGCTCACTGCGAGAATCTCAAGAGCCGCTTCGCAGTTCTTGATATGCCTAAGGACAAGAAGAAGACAGACGAGCTTATCGAATACAGAGATATGTTTGATTCTCATTATGCAGCGTTCTATCACCCCTGGATCCAGATCTTCGATCCGCTTTCCAAGAAGAACATCATCGCTCCTCCGTCCGGTTCTATGGTAGGTATCTACGCTCGTACCGATAACACCTACGGCGTACATAAGGCTCCCGCAAACGAGGTAGTAAGAGCGTGCACAGGTCTTGCAAGCACCTACAACACCGCTGAGCAGGATCTTCTCAATCCCAGAGGCATCAACCTTATCCGTTCCTTCCCCGGACGCGGCATAAGAGTATGGGGCGCAAGAACCGCGACCTCCAATGCAACATGGAAGTACATCAACGTACGCAGACTGTTCATTTATCTTGAGGAGTCCATCAGAGCAAACACCAACTGGGTAGTATTCGAGCCGAATACAGAAGCTCTTTGGGGCAGAGTAAAGAGAACGATCGAGATGTTCCTTGCAAGCACATGGAGAAGCGGCGCTCTTGCCGGCTCCTCTCCCTCCGAAGCTTTCTTTGTTGAGATCGGACGCAGCACCATGACGCAGGACGATATTGACAACGGACGTCTTATCTGCGTTATCGGCGTAGCTCCCGTAAAGCCCGCTGAGTTTGTAATCTTCAAGATTGGTCAGTACACCAGTGAAAGCAACGGTTAATTTTTAGGAAAGGAATGAAAGACAATGCCGGAGATTAGATATCCGTTTAAGAATTTCAGATACAAGGTTGAATTCAATGGCACAGAGGCTGCCGGATTCAGCGAGGTTTCCGGTGCGGACATTTCCGTCGATGTAATTGAGTACAGAGAGGGCAACGAGGTTCGTACCACTCCCAGAAAGCTCGCAGGTCTTACCAAATATGGCAACATCACGCTCAAGTGGGGCGTTGTTGGTTCTATGGAAATGATGGAGTGGCTCCACACCGTAGCGTCCGACAATACCTCCGGACCTACCGGAATTGAGCGCAAGACCATCACCATCAAGCTCCTTGACGATACAGGAGCAGAGGGCCCCAGCTGGGAGATCATCAATGCTTGGCCCACGCATTACACCGCTCCTGACCTGAACGGTCTTGGCGGCGAGGTAGCTATCGAAACTCTCGAGATCTGCCACGAGGGCGTCAACAGAATTGACGGCGGTTCTATGGATTCCGCAACACCGTCTGAGAACTGATAACTTAGGTCGGTAAGTATAATAATGCACGTTTCGCCATCGGAACAGCTCCGATGGCGGGATTGTGCTTTTTCTGATTTAAAAAAGTATGGGGGCAAAAAAAAGTGAGCTTTCAGACAGAATATGAATTTGAACTCCCTAGAGGGTACGTTGACCAGAACGGCGAGGTACATAAGAAGGGCGTGATGCGTCTTGCCACAGCCGCTGATGAGATAATGCCGCTTCGCGATCCGCGGGTTCAGCAGAATCCCGGTTATCTCACGATAATTCTCCTGTCCCGTGTTGTTACTAAGCTTGGCACGCTTCAGGCGATAAATAACAGGGTCATCGAAAACCTCTTTACAATAGATATGGCATTCCTCCAGGATCTGTATCAGAGGATAAATATGCAGGACATACCGGCATACAAGGTCGTTTGTCCTCATTGTCAGAAGGAATTTGACCTTCCTCTGGATTTTTTAGAAAAGTAGAGCTTTCATTATATCCCGAAGGGAAGCTCTATGAGGAAATGTCGTTTTTGGGATATTATCTCCACTGGTCGCATGAGGAAGTAATGAACCTCGACCACAAGGAGCGCAGGAGATGGTGCTCTGAGGTTTCGAGGATCAATAAAAAGCTCAGCGGACAGAAAGAGAAGAAAAATCTCTTCGAAAAGTGACGGCAGGATACCGGAGGTATGGTATGGCAAATCAGCATAACGGCTGTAATTTCAGCGTTAATATCGCACCCGTGGAAATAGTGGGCAACTTTTCTGCGGTATCAGGTCTTGGCGCGGAGATAGAGTATGAAGAATACCATGAGGGCGGAAATTTCACCAGTCCGGTTTATCTGCCTAAGGGCGTCAGATATGACCGTATCGTGCTTGAGAGGGGGACTGTAACACTTGAGCCGCTGACGATATGGTTTACCACCGTGCAGGCGGGAATGCAGCTTCGTTACCCAATGATCATTACCATGCATGACGAAAAGCATATTCCTGTAAAGATATGGACGGTACTTGACGCTATGCCTGTAAAGGTGGATTACACTCCGCTGGACGCCATGAACAGCCGGGTGTCTGTAACCACCGTTGAATTTGTCCACGGTGAGATAATCAACATAATGTGATCTGCTACGACAGTTTTTGAAAGGAGGTCTGTGGAATGAAGGATATAACTGTTAGCCAGGATATTTCGCATATTCTGCCTATGAAATCCTCTCCGCTCATCAGACCCCTTTGCGTTCCTATAACCATCGACACGGATTTCCCTGATGAGATAAGCAGGCATGGAAAAAGCAGAGTATATTCTCTATGGGAAAGGTTAGGTCTGGTTTATCTTGAGGAGGGAAAAAACGAACCGCCTCAGGAAAATAATAGGGTAATTGTTAACAATTTTACACAGCAGATCGTGTTTCAGCTTTTTTCACATAGAAATATCAACAGGCTGATTGAATCAAATCAGCCCGGTTTTGTTTTAATAGACAAAGTATACCGAGAGTCCGTTAGAAGCCAATTTGCAGAGGGAAAGCGCATCTCTGCGGCGATGAAAAAAAGGCTTGCGGAAAAAGCAGAGATTTCAAAGGAGCTTGAGAGCCTGCTCGTAATGCTCTCAGACGGTCAGAGCGAGAATGATGATTCCGTTGTATCTGCTGATATGGCAGGTCATACATTGTCCGCTCTGCTGAGTAAAGCGGCGTCGGAGAAAAGGATCACCGAACATCAGCTTATCGTATCGGAGCGCCTTTTGCAGAAGGTGACAAATCAGGAGAAAACCAGCGCTCTGCTTAAAGAGCTTTCAGAATTGGTTCGCGAAGGCGGAAAAGATTCTGTTGCGCTGACAGAGAGCGTTCTGCTGCGGATTTCTGAGTTCCTGCGCACGGAAACCTCTCCGACAAAGAGCGTGTTTCTGCGGGCAGCTGCCGAAAAGGCGGCGGAGCTTGCACAGGAAAATTACACAGCAGATGAGGCAAAGAATATTGCTTCCGCTGTTGTTACTGAGATATTCAGAACTGGTTTTTCCGGCGAAAATAACAGCGACGTTGTGACCGGAGCGGTTTCTGCTGCGGCTAATGGTTATGATATATCCGGTAATAATGCAAAATCGGCGGTTTCTGTGGAGAATACCAGTTTGCCGACAGTCGGAGCTGATATTGCAGTAGGCAGGATCCTTCCTGAAAGAAATGAGCATATTTCGGAAGCAGCGCTGCTTCTGCTTGAACAGACCGAGGAGGAATTAACCTCCGGCAGCTCAGGAGCGACAAAGCTCAGCCAGCTTTCTGTGCAGGAGATGCGTACTCTGCTGAAAAAAACTGTTGAGCAGAATGCTCCGAAAATCAGCAAATCATCAAGCAGTTCGGACGTTGAGAAAGCGGTAAATGAAGCGGTCAAAGCGGCGATTCTCTTGAGGTATTCCAGCATGGGATCAAACAGGATTCCGCAGACCGAGAGCAGTCAGCAGGATATTTCTTCTGCGCCGGGAATGACGGTTTCACTGATGCGAAGAACTGTGGGATATGTTTCCGATAAGCTCCGGTATGAGAGGAATTCAGAGCTTTCCACATCCGGCGGGGAGGATACCTTTTCACAATATCGCCTGCTTGAGCGTGCCGATAAGTTTATTCCCGGAAGCTCTTTGGTGAGCGGATCTCTTTCCGAAAATCATTATCTGCTGAGCAATTCATCAGGTGTTTATTACGCTGTCAGCGAAGATAAGTCAGTTGATCATGTGAATCTTGTCTTTGCGGATATTACTGAGCTGAATACAACTGAAGCTACTGCGACAGGCGCAGCGAAGCCGATTGATGTAAGCTACACCCAGAACGGCGCGGAAATCACCTACACCGAAAACCGCGAGGATATCGCCGGAAGCGTTCAGAATGTGATTAATCGCACCTCTGCGACCACCGAAAATGTACAGAACATCGCAGGAAACACGGTAAATCAGAACTTCACCGAATCTCCTGCGACAGGCGCAGCGAAGCCGGTTGAGGTAGGCTACACCCAGAACGGCGCAGAAATCACCTACAC
>JAGAJA010000120.1 GCA_017829075.1 Oscillospiraceae bacterium
AAGGATGAGGTCATCGGTTCGACTCCGATTAGCAGCTCCATTTTTTTTGGAGAGGTATCGAAGCGGTCATAACGAGGCGGTCTTGAAAACCGTTTGGGGGCAACTCCACAAGGGTTCGAATCCCTTCCTCTCCGCCAATAACCCTGACCCCGCATAAGTTATGCGGGGTTTGTTTTTTCAGATATGATCCCATAACATAGCGCCTGAAACCACTATTAATCAGATAAGAGGGTGTAAAAATGTGGATACTCTTTGCCGCAGGCTCGGCTTTTTTTGCCGGAATAACCTCAATTCTAGCCAAGTGCGGAATAAGGAAATCCGACTCAACTGTCGCAACTGCGATACGCACGATCGTTGTTCTGCTGATGTCCGCCGTAATGGTGATTATCGTTGGCTCGGCTGGCAGCATTACGCAGATCAGCGGGAAAACATGGCTGTTCCTTGTGCTTTCCGGACTATCTACCGGAGCTTCATGGCTGTGCTATTTCAAGGCGCTCCAGAACGGTGATGTGAATAAGGTTGTTCCGATCGACAAGTCCAGTACAGTTCTCACGATACTGCTTGCTTTCATTTTCCTTAAAGAGGAGATTTCCCTGCTGAAATTAGTCTGTCTGATCACAATTGCCTGCGGAACGCTGCTAATGCTGGAAAAAAAGGAACCCCAGACCGATAAGCGCGGTGTTTGGCTTCCCTATGCGATAATGTCGGCAGTATTCGCGGCATTGACTTCCATTCTAGGTAAAATAGGAATAGACGGCGTGGAGTCAAACCTCGGCACGGCAATTCGAACTGCTGTTGTTCTTGTCATGGCGTGGCTCATGGTATTAGTCACCGGGAAAACCTCCAAAGTCCGGGAAGTCCCACGGCGGGAGCTGCTGTTTATCTGCCTTTCCGGACTTGCCACGGGAGCTTCATGGCTGTGCTATTACAAAGCGCTTCAGGACGGCCCCGCAAGCGTAGTCGTCCCGATCGACAAGCTGAGTATCTTAGTGTCTGTGCTGTTCTCCTACATAGTATTTCACGAAAAGCTGTCAAAAAAGGCGGCAGCAGGACTTGCTCTGCTTACCGCCGGAACTCTTCTGATGTTGCTTTGAGCCTGATATTGATTTGAGCGCCCGATTAAACCGAGCGCTCATTGCGTTTATTGAACTGAATTAATTGCAGATCAGTTGTCTGCCTTTCTGAGGTTGAAGCGCGAAACCAGAGTCTTCATTGCTTCTGCCTGTGCGGAAAGCTCCTCAGAAGCCGCTGCGCTCTGCTCCGCAGTCGCAGAGTTGGTCTGTACTACATTGGAGATCTGGTCGATTCCTGTTCTGATCTGACCTATGGAATCAGCCTGCTCGCCGGATACAGCAGAGATCCTGTTGATCGTAGCAACGATGTCCTCGATCTTCTTTACAACTCCGCTCAGTGACTCGGCGGTTTCATCGGCAATTCTGGAGCCGTTCTCAACCGCTCCTATTGCGCGCTGGATAAGCTCGGAGGTGTTCTGGGAAGCGTCCGCGGACTTGGAAGCAAGGTTTCTTACCTCGTCAGCAACAACCGCAAAGCCCTTTCCTGCCTCCCCTGCCCTTGCAGCCTCAACCGCCGCATTGAGCGCCAGAATATTTGTCTGGAACGCAATATCCTCGATTGTCTTGATGATATCGCTGATCTGGGAGGAGGTTTCGCTGATGTCCTTCATAGCGTCCAGCATTTCCATCATTCTGCTGTTGGACTCCTCTGCGTTCTTGCCCACCTGAACTATGCTGCGGCTTGCTTCATCGGAATCCGCCGCGTTCTTGTTGATCTTCTCGGAGATCTCATCAATTGTAGACGCAAGCTCTTCAATAGAGCCAGCCTGCTCGGTAGCGCCCTGCGCATTCGCCTGCGCTCCGGCGGAAACCTGCTCCGAGCCGGAATTTACCTGATCCGCAGACTGATAGATCTGAGCCATAGTGTCGCTGAGCTCTGTGGAAAGTATTCTCATGTTTTCAAGCAGGGGCTGGAACTCACCAGTATACATTTCCCTAGCTTCAGTGTGTACGTCGAAATTGCCGTTTGCAAGCTCTCCGTACATTCTGGAGGTGTCGTGTATAATTGCGGACAATCTCTCAGATGTGGCACGCATTGCTTCAGCCATCTGTCCGAACTCGTCCTTGCTCTGATACTTGATCTCGGTATCAAGCTTTCCGTTGGAGATGTCAACGATAGTATTCTTGATCTGCTTGATTGCTCCGGTAAAGCTCTTGGTGAGGTAAATTGCAAAGAAAATGCAGATAGCCTCGCCTATCGTACCTATGATATATACCTTTCCATATATATCATTGCCGGACTTCTTGCTGCTCTCGTAGTTCTGGGCTGCTTCGTCAAAGATCTGGGTGTATACTCCGTCAATGATCACGGAACATTCGTCCAGAGAACCAGCAATGCTTCCGTTATAAAGCTCTATTGCCCCGGAGGTGTCGCCGCTGCGGAGCTTATCTGTAATGGTGGGTATATTGTCGGTGATCTTCCGGCAGGAGGCGATCAGCGGTTCAAGCTCCTCCGAGCCCTTCTTCGCGCCGATTCCGTCGAGTGTTTTCGTTAGTTCCTCATTTATCTTAACAGCTTTATCTATGTATGCGGTTCTTTGAGCGTCGTCATTTGACAATGCCGCAGACAGGGTGTATCTGGTGACTTCTTCCACGCTTATCTCAATGGAATTTACCAGATTTATCCCGGTAAAATCGGTTTTGTATATAATATCAAGATTTCCCGATAACGCCTTGATTCCGAACGAGGCAACAGTCGTAAGCATTACCAGCATAACGATAAGTGCGCCGAATGCTATCAGCAGCTTTTTTGAAACCTTTAGATTTTTCATAATACGCTCTCCTTTACCTAGTCCCAGATGACATTATTTGCGATAATTCACACATGGAACATTTTTACTTTAAAGATATTTTATCACTATTAGTCCCAAAAGTCAATAGAAATTCTTACTTTTACAATAAAATCCATAAAAATTTTTTAAAAGGCAAAAAAATGCTTTGATTTGTCCTGATTATCACTGGCGGAAAAATCGCTTCTCTGTTATAATAGAATAAAACAATGATGTGAAAGGAGAAAATTATGGCAAATCCTTATCTTCCGAGCTGGGAATATATTCCTGACGGCGAACCGAGGGTATTCGGGGACAGAGTGTATGTTTACGGCTCACACGACCGCATGAACTCGATAGATTTCTGCGACTATAAACTAAAGGTCTGGTCTGCTCCGCTTGACAGGCTTGATCAGTGGGTGTGCCACGGCGATATTTTCCGGACGAAGGACGGCGAGGACTCCCCCTCCGATGTGGACTGGACAGACAATCTGCTTTTTGCGCCGGACGTTGTGGAGCGCGCTGGGAAGTATTACCTCTACGCGTACATTGTCGGAGCAAAGGGCTGCGTTGGAGTGGCAGACCGCCCGGAAGGCCCTTTCAGACTGCTGTCGAAGTACAAGTTCGATATCCCGAACCATTATGACGACGGAACCTTCATCGACCCCGGAGTTCTGGTGGACGATGACGGCAGAGTATACATCTACTGCGGGTATCAGGGCTCCTATATGTGCGAGCTGAAGGACAATATGTACGAAGTCGTACCCGGAAGCTACAAGCTGGACATAATCCCCACGGCAGAGCCGCACAAATTCTTCGAGGCTTGTTCTCCACGGAAGATCGGCAGCACATACTATATTATATATTCGCCTCAGCGCGGAAGCTGCCTTGACTACGCGACATCGGACAGCCCCACCGGGCCTTTCACCTACCGCGGAACTATCGTTGACAACGGGATTGACTTCCCCGGAGGCAACAACCACGGCTCTGTCTGCTGCATAAACGGACAGTGGTACATCTTCTACCACCGCATGACAAACGGCACTATCATGTCCCGGCGGGGCTGCGTTGAGCGCATTGAGATACTCCCGGACGGAACGATACCGCAGGTGGAGATGACCTCCCTCGGTTTTGAGGACGCGCTGAACCCCTACGCGGTAACTCCGGCGGAGACCGCCTGCGTACTAAAGGGCGGCTGCATGATAACCGAAACCAACATTTTCGAACGACCTGTAACGAACATCACCTCAGGCTGCGTAATGGGTTGGAAGTACTTTGATTTCGGCGAGGATTTCTCCTCGAAAACAATGCAGATACGGCTGAAGCTCCGGGGACTTGGCTCCCGCGGAAAGATACGCGTCCTGCTCGACAGCGAGGACGGCGAGGAGCTTGGCGCAGTGGAATTCGGCGAGGACAGCGGAGTTGTCGGCGGCAGGATAAAGGCTGCCAGAGGTCGCCACGCGGTCTATCTCATAGTAGAGAGCGGCTATGAGGGCTGGTTTGCGGACAGCATGAAGGGCAGGCAGTTATTCATGCTGGACAGCTTTGTGTTTATGAAGTAAGCTATTCCCCCGGAATTATTTGTTCCGGGGGATACTGCTGTCCGGCGGATTTCATTCTACATAATTATGCGTCTTTCCGGCTTTTTTGTAAAGAATGACGAAAAAATAATTTTCCAGCAGAATAATGCGGCTTTTCTGTTGACAATATGAAAAAAATGTGATAAATTTATAAAGGTATCGTATCGTTTTTTAACGTACGCGAATACTTTTTTGGCAAGTATTTCCTGCTCCATAATCAACCTGCGGATCGGAGTTCGCCTGATATCCACAGTGCGTATTTCTTTCCGCACAGCGCAGCCGAAAGGTAAATATTAACAAATGAAATATGATGTAGTAATTGTCGGTGCAGGCCCTGCCGGGATCTTCACCGCGATAGAAATGGTTCGCAACAAAACCAACAAAAAAATAATTATCATAGAAAAGGGCGTTTCCGTTGAAAAGCGAAGCTGCCCCAAAAGCAAGACAAAAGCCTGCATGAGCTGCAAGCCCTACTGCCATATCACCACCGGATTTTCCGGCGCAGGCGCATTCTCGGACGGAAAGCTCTCCCTTTCCTGCGAGGTTGGCGGCAATCTGCCGGAGCTTATCGGCGAGCGGAAGGCTCAGGAAACCATAGACTATACCGATAAGATCTACCTCGAATTCGGCGCGGATACGCACATCGAAGGAATAAGCGACCCCGAAAAGATCCGCGAGATACGCAAAAAGGCGATCACCGCAAACCTCAAGCTGGTTGACTGCCCTATACGCCATCTGGGAACGGAAATGGCGCAGCAGATCTACCTCAGGATCGAGAAATATCTTCAGGACAGCGGAGTTGACATTCTGTTCAGCAAGAACTGCGACGATATCATTATTGAGGACGGAGTATGCAAGGGAGTTGTGATCTCCGACAGCAGGGACGGCAAAAACAGCGAAACGATCTACGGAAATGAGATAGTTGTCGCCACCGGACGCAAGGGCGCTGACTGGCTGGAAAAAGTCTGCCAGACGCACGAGATCGAACACCGCCCTGGCACGGTAGACGTCGGAGTCCGCGTGGAAGTACGCAACGAGATCATGGACGAGATAAATGCCGTACTGTACGAGTCAAAGCTCATCGGCTACCCCCTGCCCTTTAAGAACAAGGTGCGCACCTTCTGCCAAAATCCCGGCGGCTTTGTAAGTCAGGAGAACTACGACAACAACCTCGCAGTTGTGAACGGTCACAGCTACAAGGAACTGAAATCCGAGAACACAAACCTCGCTATCCTCTGCTCGCATAACTTCTCCGTGCCGTTTAATCAGCCTATCGGATTTGCGCAGAAGGTCGGCGAGCTTACAAATATGCTTGGCAACGGACACATCATGGTGCAGCGCTTCGGCGATATCCTTGACGGAAAGCGCACATGGGAAAAGGAGCTTTCCTTCTCCAACGTCAAGCCCACGCTTCCCGACGCAGTGGCGGGAGATATCACCTCCGCGATGCCCTATCGCACTATGACGAATATCATAAACTTCATCAAGGCGGTGGACAACGTTGTTCCGGGCTTTGCAAGCCGGGAAACGCTTCTTTACTCTCCGGAACTGAAATTTTACAGCAACCGCATAAAAATGGACGAGCATTTCAATACAAATATTAAAGGTCTGCACTGCCTCGGCGATTCCAGCGGCTGGACAAGAGGTCTGATGATGGCTTCGGTCATGGGCGTCCTGATGGGCAGAGAACTTATTTGATTTTCTTCGGAGGTACGACAAATGCAGCTTTTAGAGGAACGCATCAGAAAAGACGGGATCGTTAAAGAGGGTGGAGTGCTGAAGGTTGACAGCTTCCTCAACCATCAGCTCGATATCGAGCTTTATAACGAGATCGGAAAGGAATTTCGCCGGCTCTTCCCCGATCCCAGCATCAACAAAATTCTGACGATAGAGGCTTCCGGTATCGGAATTGCCTGTATCGCGGCGCAGTATTTCCACTGTCCTGTGGTTTTTGCCAAGAAATCCCAAAGCATAAACATCGACGGAGAGGTTTACTCCACAACGATAGAGAGCTTTACCCACAAGCGCTCTTATAACGTAATAGTCAGCAAGCGCTTCCTCTCGAATGATGACAATATCCTTATCATCGACGATTTCCTTGCTAACGGCTGCGCTCTTCTCGGACTTATTGACATCGTGAGAAGCTCCGGAGCTTCGATAGCCGGCGCGGGAATCGTTATCGAAAAGGGATTCCAAAAAGGCGGAGAACTTGTCCGCTCAAAGGGCATTCACGTTGAATCCCTCGCCATAATCGACGACATGAGCGTTGAGGACGGCTGTACCTTCAGGCACTGATTACATAATCACTTTGATTTTAGCGGCACTGCCGACTAAATAAATACAAAAGCGTCCGCTCCGGTAATAATCGTCTGCGGACAACACAAAATGGGAGGAAAACTAAATGAAGAAGAAGTTACTCGCCGCTTTACTGGCGGCAACCTGCCTGTTCACTGGCTGCTCCGGAAGCAGCAATGACTCGTCTTCCGCAGGAAATGAAGGTGGCAACTCTGTAAAGGCTGGCTTCGTTTACATCGGCAAGATCGACGACGGCGGTTACACACAGGCTCACGACGCAGGACGCAAGGCTGTTGAGGCTATGGGCGTTGAAACCGCCTATATCGAGGACGTTCCCGAAACCGTTTCCGATACCTGCGAAGCTATCAGAACCCTTATCGAAGAGGGCTGCAACATTATCTACACCAACTCCTTCGGCTTTATGGACGGAACCGTTGAAATGGCTAAGGAATACCCCGACGTCAAGTTCGCGCACTGCTCCGGCTATCAGAGAGCGGACAACCTTTCCACCTACTTCGGCAAGGTATATCAGGCTCGTTACCTCTCCGGCATCGTTGCTGGTATGAAGACCCAGAACAACCACATCGGCTATGTCGCTGCAAAGGGCATTCCTGAGGTTATCCGCGGAATAAATGCTTTCACCCTCGGCGTTCAGTCCGTAAATCCCGACGCTACCGTTGAGGTAGTATTCACCGACACTTGGTATGATCCCGCTGTTGAGAAGCAGGCAGCGCTTGAGCTGCTGAACAAGGGCGTTGACGTTATCGCTCAGCATCAGGATACCACCGCTCCGCAGATCGCCGCTCAGGAAAAGGGCGCATTCTGCATCGGCTATAACTTCCCCACCGCTGACGCAGCTCCCGAGGCATATCTGACCGCAGCTTGCTTCAACTGGCCCACATTCTACACCGACGACGTTCAGAGAGCGATCGACGGCACATGGAGCTCCAGAGCATACTGGGAGGGTCTTGCAGCAAACATGACCTATCTCGATGATCTGAGCGCCCTCTGCGCTGAAGGCACACAGGAGAAGGTAGACGCTGCAAAGAACGCAATCATCAACGGCGAGCTTGAGCCGTTCACCGGTCCGCTCTACGATCAGGACGGAAACCTCAAGGTAGAGGAAGGCGTAAAGATGACCGATGACGAGATCTGGAATATGTCATGGTTCGTCAAGGGCGTTGTTGGCACTATCCCCGCATAAGCTAGGATAATCAGTAATAAGTCTGACGCTGTTCCGCGCGTGATAGGTTCATGCGCGGAATGCAGACGGACTGCGAAAAACAAACAAGGGCAGTACCTTTTCATCTGAACGCTGTATTGCCCGATTTGTTTTTTCAAAAAGCAGCAGAAATGCCGCTCTTTGAAAAGGCAGATCAAAAAAGGAACATGGGACTTCGGAAAATAAGGAGGTCTGAATGAGCGAACCATATATACAACTGAAAGATATCTGCAAATCCTTTGGCTCAGTAAAGGCAAACAACAATGTTTCGATTGATGTGAACAAGGGCGAGATACTTGCTCTGCTAGGCGAGAATGGCTCCGGAAAAAGCACCCTCGTTAATATGCTGAGCGGTATTTACACTCCGGACAGCGGCTCGATTCATATTAACGGCAAGCCGGTTTCGTTCAGATCGCCTAAGGACGCTATCGCTGCCGGAATAGGCATGGTACATCAGCACTTCAAGCTGATCGACGTGTTCACGGCAGCGGAAAACATCGTCATGGGACAGCAGAAAAGCCCCGTCACCCGCCGCAAAAAAATGGAGGAAAAGATCACTGAACTGAACGAAAAGTACGGTCTTTCTATCCAGCCGGGCAAAAAGGTTTACGATATGTCCGTCAGCGAAAAGCAGTCCGTCGAGATAATGAAGATACTGTACCGGGGCGCAGAGGTGCTTATTCTGGACGAGCCTACGGCAGTACTTACCCCGCAGGAGATCGACTCCCTGTTTGACATACTCCGCAAGATGAAGTCAAAGGGCTGCTCCATTATCATAATTACCCACAAAATGGCGGAGGTGCTGAGCATTTCCGACCGGGTAACTGTCCTACGCAAGGGTGAGAGCATTGCCACCGTAAATACATCTGAAACTACCCCGCAGGAGCTCACCGAAATGATGGTGGGCGGCGCGGTTTCCCTCGAAATAGAGCGCCCGAAGGCTGCGCTGTCGGAAAAGCCGCTGCTTTCGGTAAAAAATCTTCTGGTAAAGAACAACGACAACCTCCCGGTTATCAACGATATGTCATTTGACGTATTCGGCGGAGAGATTCTCGGCGTTGCGGGAATTGCCGGAAGCGGTCAGAAAGAACTGTGCGATGTGATCGCGGGACTTCAGAAAGCTGCCGGCGGGGATATCGCCTTTGACGGAAGCAGCATTCTCGGACTCTCTCCCCATGCAATACTGAAAAAAGGAATTAGCATGAGCTTTATTCCGGAGGATCGTCTTGGAATGGGACTTGTCGCGGGAATGAGCATCACCGACAACGTTATCCTGAAATCCTATAACCGAAACCCCGGTCCTTTTTTAGACCGGAAATTCGCAAAATCGCTGGCGCAGCAGATTGTACGGGATTTCGATATTTCGACGCCCTCCGTGCAGCATCAGGTGAAAAAGCTCTCCGGCGGAAACATTCAGAAGGTGCTTCTCGGACGAGAGATATGGCTTAACCCGCGGGTGCTGATTACCGCGTATCCTGTGCGCGGACTTGATATCGGCGCGTCCTATAATATCTACCACATTCTCAACGAGCAGAAGAAAAAGGGCGTTGCTGTGCTGTTCATCGGCGAAGACCTTGACGTGCTCAAGAGCATTTCAGACCGGCTTATGGTTATCCATGACGGCGAAATTATCGACATCGTTGACCCCGAAACCGTAACCAAAGAGGACATCGGACTAATGATGCTCGGTCACAAAAGAGAGGAGGGCGACGCCGTATGATGAGAATACAGGTTTCTAAACGCGCGGAAATGTCACGGCTTGCCGACACTCTGATACGCATTGCGGCTATCGTTGTTTCGCTTCTGCTGTCGGGCGCGGTCATGGCAATTATGGGATACAATCCGCTGGAGATATTCTCGAAGATCGTAACTTCCACCACCTCTTCTTTCACGCGTTTCTCGGAAACGATAAACAAGACTATCCTGCTGACAACGCTTTCGCTGGGAATAGGCGTTGCGTTCCGAATGAAATTCTGGAACATCGGAGCTGAGGGACAGCTTTATATGGGCGCATTCGGCGCGGCTCTTGCCGCATTCGGATTTCCCGATCTCCCTGCCCCGCTGCTGCTGCCGATGATGGGACTGTTCGCATTCCTATTCGGTGGTATCTGGGCGCTTATCCCTGCGCTCATTAAGGCGAAATTCTCTACCTCGGAAACTCTGGTGACACTGATGATGAACTACGTCGCAGTTTCCTTCATCTCATATCTTCAGTACGGCCCGTGGAAAGATCCTGCGTCCCTCGGCGCGGCAAAGATCGCCCGTTTCAGCGATAACGCTATCCTCCCGAAAGTATTCGGCATTCATGCGGGCTGGATCATCACGCTGGTGCTGGTAGTTATTATCACGATCCTTATTAAACGCACCAAGCTCGGCTATCAGATCGACGTACTGGGCGAGAGCGAAACCACCGCCCGCTATGCAGGAATGAACACCATCAAGATAATGTTTATCGCTGTCCTGATCTCCGGAGGACTTTGCGGAATGGCAGGCTTCATGCAGGCTTCCGCAGTGGAAAAATCCATTACCGACAGCATGAGCGGAGGTTTGGGCTTTACCGCCGTTATCACCGCTTGGCTCGCAAAGCTGAACCCGCCGGTCATGGTAATTGTTTCCTTTGCATTTTCAATGCTCCTCCAGAGCGGAAAATCTCTTCAGGTAATGGGAATACCCTCTTCGATAACAGAGGTGCTTCAGGGAATAATCATATTCTTTGTGCTGGCAAGCGAATTCCTGATCAATTACAAGGTATCTTTCCACAAGACCGCAAAGGAGGCAGAGTAATGGATATACTTAATGAGATCTCACTGTTTCTTCAGACCTCCGTCCAGATGGGAACACATATCCTCTTTGCGATAGTCGGCGGAATAATCTGCGAAAAAGTAGGCAATATGAACCTCGGTATTGAGGGAATGATGCTTATGGGCGCAGCGGTCGGATTTTCCACCGCCTGCGCGACAGGAAATCCGCTGCTCGCCGTTCTTGCCGCAGGCGCAGCGGGAATGATCGGAGCGCTGATCTACGCCGTCATCACCGTTACTTTCCGGGGAAATCAGGTCGTGACCGGACTTGTGCTGACGATATTCGGCACCGGCGTTGCGGGATTTATCGGAAAATCCGTTTCCGGAAACATTATCCCGCAGAGTGTATCCAACGCTTTTGCGCCGTATGCAATTCCAGTACTCAGCGATATCCCGATCATCGGAAAAGCGCTGTTTGATCAGAGCTTCTATGTTCAGCTTGCTATCATCGTCGCGGTGCTTGCCTACATCTACATAAAAAAGACCAAGTGGGGTCTGAATATGCGCGCAGTCGGTGAAAATCCCGCCGCTGCGGACGCTTCTGGGATAAACGTAACGCTTTACAAATATGTGCATATCCTGATAGGCGGCTTCCTCTGCGGAATGGGCGGCGCTTATCTGTCGGTGGTGTTCCTCACCACATGGCAGGACAACGTTACCGCCGGCGCAGGCTGGATCGCGGTGGCGCTCATTATTTTCAGCACATGGAACCCCCTCAAGGCAATTCTCGCAGCGTATCTGTTCGGAATGCTCAAGGGTCTGAACTTTAAAATGCAGGGCTGGGGCATACAGATACCCTCGCAGTTCCTTGAAATGCTGCCCTATGTGGCGACGGTCATCGTTCTTATTTTCATCACCCTCCGCAAGAAGAAAGAAAACCAGCCGCCTAAATCCCTCGGAGATCCTTATTTCCGGGAAGAAAGATAAATCAATATTTCAGGGTCTGCTAAACAAAGCAGACCCTATTTTGTTCACCTGCCGGTCACAGGTTTCTGTTATACTATTTCCTAATCAACCTATAGACAAAGTCTATAGGTTGAACCAACCGCCATGGCGGTTGGAGCGGCGAAGCCGCAGGAAAGTCGTTCAATACTTATTCTGTCAAAACCAAAGGTTTTGACTAGCCGCCTTGTGGGCGGCTCATCTTATAGACTTTGTCTATAAGGTGATTAAGAATTAGTATTACAGGAAAATATTTCTCACTTGAACATATTTGTACAAAAGTACTTGAACTATTTCGTTTTCTGTGCTATAATATAGTTATAAAGCCGATATTTCACCTCTCGTAAGGGTTTCCTTGACAGATACTTCTCAGTATATGCGAAGAATGGGAATAAAAATTTTCGGTTAATTATTGGCAGTCAGTTAAATCACATCTCTGCTTTTCATAAAGCGCAGGGTTGATTTACTAATGCCTGAAACATATTTTAAATCCAAGGAGGACATTTTAAATGGACAGATTAAAGGGTAAGGTTGCAATTGTGACCGGTTCAACAAGCGGCATTGGCGTTGGCATTGCAAAGCTCTTTGCAGCAGAGGGCGCAAAGGTCGTAGTATGCGGCCGCCGCGAGGCAAAGGGTCAGGCAGTTGTTGACAGCATCACCAGCGAAGGCGGAGAAGCATTCTACCACTTCATGGACATCACCGCTACCGACAGCATTGATTCCTTACTTAAGGATACCGTTGAGAAATACGGCAAGATCGACATTTTAGTAAACAACGCTGCTAACGTAGCTCTTAAGGACGGACGAGTTGACGAGCTGACCCTTGATATGTGGGACGCTATTTTCCAGAGCGATATCCGCGGCACATTCTATGCTATCAAGAGCGTTATTCCTTACCTGAAGGAAAACAATGGCGGTTCTATCATCAACATCGGCTCTATGGCTTCATGCAGCGGCGACCTCGGTTCTACCGCATATGCCTGCGCAAAGGCTGGTATTGACAAGCTGACAGAATACACCGCATTACAGTACGGCAAGGATAATATCCGCTGCAACTGCGTTCGCCCCGGTCTTATCGTAACACCGGATAACGAGGCTCATGTTCCTCAGGTACTTAAGGACATCTTCCTGAACAACATAATGGTAAACCGCTACGGTAATCCTGCCGATATCGCAAATATGTGCATTTATCTGGCATCTGACGAGAGCGAATACTTCACCGGTCAGATCGTTACAGTAGACGGCGGTCTGAACGCTCACACCACTACTGTTGGACAGTTCAAGGAAATGAAGTCCCGTACATGGTAATAACGGTCGCTTAATAACGTATACCCTGATTTGAATACAAGATGTCCCCTGCATGAAGCTGCGGGGGACGTTTTTATGAGCAAATTCTGCTTTCATCGGGATAAAAACAAATAGCCTGCCGCCGGGTACATAAATGAAGTGTCAAGCCGCAAAATATATCCCAGTAGCAGGCAAAAGATTATGTATACCTGATCAGTGATCAGCCCCCGAAAAAGCTGAGGAAATTGAAGCCTGTGGGGAAAGGAATAGTGAACATATAGATCGTACCGAAAATAAATCCGGCAATCGCAATGATGGTGATGAGCATTCTGTTAGGAAGTCTGCGGAATGTGCCGACAATACCAAGCATGAACAGTACAACTGAATAGATTACAGTAACAAGATTGAAGGTGTCGCCCTTTGTATTATCCGACTGACCCTCGGCGAGAACCGCTTCGCTATCTGCAACTATGTATCCGATACCAAAGTAGCCCGCGGTAAGCAGCCAGAACTTCTTCCTGCTGAACAAGGAAACGATCTCGCCCCTCATCTCTTCGTCCTCAATGGCATTCACATTGTCTATGACAACGACGTCCGCATAATCCTCAGGGATAAGCGACAGGTCGCAGGAATTCTGCTGACAGAGTATATAGATATACCGCTGATTTTTGAAATACTGCCGGATAAGCTCTGTCTTTCCAAAGCCAGTGGTGCCGTAAATATATACGCTCTGCCGCAGCAGTTTAGCCGCGTCCAGCTTCTTGAATGCCTGCACCGGCTTTATGTACTCGCCCAAATCACATCACCTCATTATGATTTTAACATATTTTTTGGAATTTGTCATCACCTTTTCGGGGGGACAAGACAAAAAAGATAAAAAACGGGGGGATATTGACGAAGCAATATCCCCGAAATACTATTTGATTGTGACGCTGTTATTAAGTACCGGCGCACTGTAAAGGAAAAGTACGTCCTGACCGTGGAAATCAACAAATCTTCCGAGAAGCGCAGGCGATAGATAACGGATATCGACAAGCGTTATCTTGGCATAACCCTCAGCCAGAAGCGGCGCGATGCTGCTCGCAAAGGAATCCCGGAAAATCACCAGTTCCTTGTCGGACGCCGCATTAGGATTTTCAATGGTGAGCAGGGATTTCGCTCCGGAAAGGAAAATCTCGTAGGGGTCGTCACCTGCTGCAAGCTCTATGTTGTACACGTCGATATAGGAGTCTGTTTCTGCGTCATAAACCGTGCATTCTGACAGGAACTCATTTTCAAGATAGATCAGCGTGTCCGGTTCAAGGGAAATATCCGCCTGCCGGCAATGAACTCCATAAAATGGAACGTCCAGCGTTGTCTGTGTGTATTCCGCAGAAAGAGTTACTCCCATAGCAGAAGCGATCTTCCCGGCAACGTCCGTGATCTTTTCCTGCCGCCAGTGGGTATCGGTGCAGTAATAATCAGACAGCTCCAGCAGTGGGAAAATGTCGATATACTCCGCATATTCCATCTGCCCGGTGAGCATTCCAGTAAGCTCGGAATAATCAAGCGCAGGATAGCCGTTTTTCTCCGCAAGGAAATAATTCTTATCCGGAATAACGCTGACATATATGCTTTCGCAGTTGTCCTTGAGATACTGCTCATACACATACTCAAAGCGCTTCGCCGCGTAGGTTATGGATTTCTCATTAAGGGGATACTCCAGCTTTGCAGCGTATCCCTCTGCCGTATACACGCCGTTTTCATCGCGCTCTCCGGGAACATATTCTTCGGCGGGCTGCTCTCCGCTTGATGTTTCGTCAGAAGCGGACGGCAATGTGCTTTCCGATACGGCGCTGTCTGCGGGATTACTGCTTCCGCTTGAAACGGACTCTGCTCCGCAGCCGCAGAGAAGAAGTGCAGACAGTGCTGCGGCAATTACTCTTATTTTCTTCATCATAATATAGGCTCGTCAACAACTATTTTCGCGGAGGGATAAGCCTCGGTAATGTGAGAAGTGAACGCATTGATCTGCTGATTTTTGCCGAATGCGCACACAATATAATCTCCTATTTCCGCAACTATCATCTTATCCGGGAAACCGCACATCCACATGCGATTCATGATGTTGGTCTTGAGCGCTTCTTCAAGCGAAGCCATATCAGCAGGGTCTACTACATGGTAAGCGCCCGCTGTAAAGGTGTTCTGATTCATCATGTGCATAAGGGTAGCGGCGCTGTCGATCTTGCTTATCTCCGCTGCCGGGAATCCCGCAACATAATCAATAGAATCCGGCTCCTCAAGGCTGAACGAACCTGCCCCCTCGATCAGTTCCCCGCTGCTGAAATCACCGCCTGTTGCTGGGAACTGCTCATCTTCCTTGAAAAGCGCCCATATGTTGTTGAGCAGAGATGTCGGATCAGATATCTCGTCCTTGACTTCTTCCGGTTCACTGGTTTCGGGTTTGCTGGTTTCGGGCTTGCTGGTTTCGGGCTTGCTTGTTTCGGGCTTGCTGGTTTCCGGCTTGCTGGTTTCCGGCTTGCTGGTTTCCGGCTTGCTGGTTTCCGGCTTGCTTGTTTCGGGCTTGCTGGTTTCCGGCTTGCTGGTTTCCGGCTTGCTGGTTTCCGGTTCACTGGTTTCAGGCTTGCTGGTTTCGGATTCACTGGTTTCAGACTCGCTGGTTTCAGATTCACTGGTTTCAGATTCACTGGTTTCGGATTCACTGGTTTCAGACTCGCTGGTTTCGGATTCACTGGTTTCGGATTCACTGGTTTCAGACTCGTCAGATGCGCCGCTTTCTACGGAAGATGAATTTTCATCAGAAACCGTGCTGCTTTCGCTGTTGTTCCCGCTGCTGCAAGCGGTTAATGAGAGCACCATCATTGCTGCTAATAGTATTGCTGTAAACTTCTTCATTGTTTTTCCTCCATTGTCATATGTTTGTTCAGTTTGTTCAGGGCGCGGCATTTTCTCGGGACACGCTGATTAAAGCGAAGCGTAACAAATTCAGACCCGTGAGTTCCCGCGTTTGAACGGGTCGAATTTGTTTTAATCATCGTTTCCCTTGTACAGTCCATTCCTGAGCGCTTTCGTTGTAAGAAAGAATCAGGACGCGGCAGCTTTCCCCCGTCTGCGCAGTAAGCTCGTATTCTGCAACGGCGTCCCACAAATTAACGCTCCACAGAAGTGACGCGTTTCCGTTCAGTTCAAGCGGGACTTCGGCGAGAACAGTATCTTCCCCATCGCCTAAGATGTACAGTTCTCCGGCTGAAACGCTGATAACGGTTTTCTCTGATGTAACGATATTCACCGGAATATCAGTAGGTTCCAGTGCAAAGGCTCTGATAACTCCTGTTCCGCTATCCTCAGTACGGATAGCTACCGGCTGCTTTGACGGATCCTGCCCCATAATAAGGATATCCGTTCTTCCGCCCCGCGGTATAAGCAGAAAAGCGCCAACTGCTGCCGCACATGCTGCCGCTGCTGCGCAGATCCTGATTGCAGGGGCAATGCGGCGCCTGCGGAAAGGCTCCTGAGCCTCGGCAATAAGCTCATCGTCCAGCATTGATATTGCTTCTGTGAGAGCTTCATGCTTCATATAGATATCCCCTCGCTTTCAAGAAATTCCTTCAGCTTATTACGCGTGCGGAAAAGCATTGATTTGACCTTGCTTTCCGAGAAACCGGTTTTTTCCGCGATCTCTTCGATACTCTGGCAATAGAAGTATCTCAGAACGAAAATACTGCGCGCCTGCCGCTTCTGCCCTTTCAGGAAGGTATTCAGGCAGTCGCGGATATGTACCGAGTCGCTTTGAACGCTTTTCTTATCGGGAATACACTCATCAAGCTCGTCCAATGACACCACAAATTCGCTGGAGTGCCTTTTCTGAGTATGCTCCGCTTTCAGCTTGTTAAGAGCAAGGTTTCTCACGATTTTCGCTAGAAACGCCGAAAGCGGCTGGGGTCTTTTGGGCGGTACGGCGTCCCAGAGCCGCAGATACGCGTGATTTATGATCTCCTCGCTGTCCTGTGCATTTCCAAGTATTCCGTAAGCAATTTTCCCGCAGAGCGCTCCATATTTAGCGGAGGTCTCGGCTATTGCTCGCTCATCGCGCTGCCAGAAAAGGTCAACGATTGATTCATCGTCCATAATGCTCCCCTTCCCTAAGGCAGCTACGCATTGCCTTGCATCGCCGCCCTATCTATATATACAACAAATTTTATGCCTGCGTTGCATTTTTTAAAAAAATTTTTCCTGTTCACAGGATATTTTCGGGATTTAACAGTAAATATAGTATAACATATATCCTCATCAAAATCAAGCTTTCGGCATAAAGCAGCATAAAGTGACATTCCCTGCTGGGTAGAAAACGAAGCTTTCGTTGACTTCCGGCAGGGGAAATACACTAAGGGGCGCCCTTTAGTGCGTTGCCGATAAAGCAGCTTTTGACCCGCCGAGCAAAACTACTTTCAAAAAAGTGGTGGTTATGGCTCGGCGGAACTGCCCAAGGCGGCTACGCCTTAATGCGTCCGTATTATTCAGTTGTTTTTCACTATTTTACATCTCCCCTTTTCAGGATTGTCGAAGCGCCAACCACATTTTTCTCACCGTCGCCGTTGATGTCTGCCATTTCATTATTTGTGCATATTTCAATGACTATTATTTCATAAGAATTAGCTACGCATTATAGCCGAAAGTATCACGAATTAATTTGACAATTCACTGATCTCTATAATAACACTACTCTCAAACCTGTCATTCCCAACGTAGTATGTAAGATTTGTTTTACTACCCTCTAAAATAACACTACTCTCAAACTTTGTTTTTGTTTTTCAGCTTTCCCGATTTGTTTTACTACCCTCTAAAATAACACTACTCTCAAACTAGTCCCCTTCGGCCTCTACCATTAAGGAAGTTTTACTACCCTCTAAAATAACACTACTCTCAAACACGCCGTCTGACTTAATCGGCGATGAGTTAGTTTTACTACCCTCTAAAATAACACTACTCTCAAACCAGCTTCGTGCATTTATGACCGCTTATGTAGTTTTACTACCCTCTAAAAT
>JAGAJA010000121.1 GCA_017829075.1 Oscillospiraceae bacterium
ATCCGTTTTTTGCCCCAGCTCTGCCGGGGCAAAAAACACTTCTATCCGCACAAGTGTGCGGTTTGGCGGCAATGCCGCCAAACCGTGCGCGCAGGGCGGATGTTCGGCGGAAAAGTCCCAACGGGACTTTTTCGACGGTCTGTACTGTATAATTCCCTTTGTGAAAGGAAGCATTATATCTTGGAGCTTAACATAGTACTTGTAGAGCCGCAGATACCGCAGAACACCGGCAATATCGCCCGTACCTGCGCCGTCACCGGAGCAAGGCTGCACCTTATAAAGCCAATGGGCTTCACCCCGGACGACAAACAGTTGAAGCGCGCCGGGCTGGATTACTGGCATTATCTGGATATCACCTACTATGACGGACTGGCGGATTTCTTCGAAAAGAACGGCGCTGACGGGTGCTTCTATTTCTCAACAAAAGCGGAAAATACATACAGCGACATAAGCTACCCGGACAAGTGCTTCCTGTTTTTCGGCAGGGAGGACGCAGGTCTGCCGGAGGAGCTGCTTTTCAGGAACAAATCAAGCTGCGTCCGCATTCCTATGCGGGAAACGCTGCGCAGTCTGAACCTCTCTAACAGCGTTGCGATAGGGGTTTATGAAGTCCTCAGGCAGTGGGGCTTTCCGGAGCTTCAGAACAAGGGCAGGCTGAGGGAATTCGACTGGAATAACGCGGAATGATCCGCAGAAATAAGGAGTAAAATATGGACAACACTATCAGAATAATCACAGACAGCGGCTGCGACATCTCAAAGGAGAACGAGGAGCGCTACAAGGATCTGCTGGTCGTTATGCCGTTTATGATAACGATTAACGGCAAAAGCTACACCGACAGACTTGACATCACAGACGACGAGTTCTACAAAGTCCTCAAGGAACAGGACGAGATCCCCAAGCACTCCCAGATAAACGCTATCCAGTTCGAGGACAAGTACCGCGAGCTGTACGAGCAGGGCGTGCGCACCATCATCGTTGACGTAATAAACGCAGCCGGCTCCCAGACCTGCTCAAACGCCGTTCTTGCAAAGCAGAACGTTGCAGAGGATCTGAAAGACCTCACGATCTATGTTATCGACAGCCAGAACTACACCCTCTCCTACGGCTATCCCGTTATCGAGGCCTGCAAGAAGCTGGAAGCAGGACAGAGCGCCGAGAGCGTTGTAGCTTATCTTGAGGACTGGGCAAGACATACCGAAGCGTACATTATCGGCTTCGGTCTGCGTCATATGAAGAAGTCCGGCAGAATAAGCGCGGCTGCAAGCTTCCTCGGAGAGCTTATGGGACTCAAGCCGCTTATCTACCTCGCAGCAGAAAAAACCGAGGTTCTCCGCAAGGCAAGAGGCGAAAAGGCAGTCATTGACGCGGCTGTTGAAACTATCTCGTCTAAAATTATCCCCGAAACTCCGTGGTGCGTTGTAACCACTACACACCCCGACCTTGAAAAGGAGTTCATCGACAAGATGACAAAGAAACTCGGCTACGGCCCGGCAATGGTGGAACAGTGCGGAGTTGTGGTTTCCTGCAATGCAGGCCCTGATTTCATCGGCGTTCTCACCAGAGGTCAGGAAAGACCTGCAAAGGACTGATTTCTGGAGAATTTCACCAAAATTTTATGCGACAGATATTGCATATTTTAAATATATGTGATATAATGTACATTAGGCAGAAGCCGGTCTGAACGGCTTTCCGACCTTATCTCATAACAACTGTGTTACTGAAAGGAGTTTTTACCATGAGCTTTTTTGAAGATGTTATCAACACCACTAAATCCGCTGCTGCGACCGCTGGAAAAAAGACCGATGAAGCGGTAAGATTTACCAAGCTGAAGATCAAGGAATCCCAGACCACAAGCGACATCAAGAGTCATTTTGAAAAGCTGGGTGAAATGGCATACGAAATGAAGAAGTCGGAGAACGCTGACGCAGCTCTCTTTGACGCTGAGATCGAAGAGATCGACAAGCTCTATGCAAAGCTTGCAGAGATCAATCACCTGCTGGACGACCTCCGTCAGGAAGTGACCTGCACAGTATGCGGCGCAAAGACCAAGAGCGAAAACGCTTTCTGCCCCAAGTGCGGAGCAAAGCTCCCCGAAAAGCCCGCTGCCGCTGAAGAAACCGCAGAGGTCATCAACGAAAACAAGGACGAAGAAAACAAGTAACGAGTTATGCGGCGTCCGGCAAAATACCGGGCGGACAGGCGGATAGGAACAGCATTTTCCGCCGTTATTCCGAATTACCCCGCATACCCGAACGAAAGGACTTTTGACAACAATGGCTGAGCTTAGATGGAATCCGCTGATCAACGACTGGGTAATGATCGCCTCTCACAGGCAGAACCGACCGCAGATGCCAAAGGACTGGTGTCCGTTCTGCCCCTCCGGAGGAAAGGTTCCGGATTACGACGTACTTGAGTACGACAACGACTTCCCTGCCCTCTCGCAAAATCCCCCCGCAATGGACGACGTGGCAAACGATTTCTTCAAGACCGCGCCTTCCTACGGAAAGTGCGAGGTAATTCTCTACTCTCCGGAGCACACCAAGACCCTCAAGGAGCTTCCCCACGAGCACGTCTGCAAGCTGGTGAACCTCTGGTGCGAGCGGTTTGAGGCGCTGCGTCAGGACGAGAAGATTAAGTTCATCTTCATCTTTGAAAACCGCGGCGATGTAGTGGGAGTCACCATGCCCCACCCCCACGGTCAGATCTACGGATACAGCTTCATTCCGAAAAAGCTTCAGCTAGAGGACGAGGCTTACAGAGCAAGCATTGCCGAAAAGGGCAAGTGCCTTTGCTGCGATATGCTGGAACATGAGGTCGCAGACGGCAGAAGAATTATCTTCGAAAACGACAGCTTTACAGTGTTCCTTCCGTTCTTCTGCGAATATCCCTACGGAATTTACATCATGGCAAAGCGTCATGTGCAGTACATCTCCGAGCTGAACGACAAGGAGCGCTCCGACCTCGCGGATATCGTGAAGAAGTGCGCAGGTACTCTCGACAGCCTGTTCGGGTATAATTTCCCCTACATGATGTGTATGTACAACGCTCCGGTGAACAGCGGCGATGTGTCGCACCACCACTTCCATATTGCGTTCTATCCGCCGATGAGAAGCGCAGAGAAGCAGAAATTCAACGCTTCCAGCGAAACCGGCGCGTGGGCGCACTGCAATCCTACTGCTCCTGAGGCTACCTCAGTCGAGCTGAGAGAAGCCTACAAGCGCTTCATGGATACGCAGAAGTAATCCCCTCAACTTAAAACAATACCCGGCAGGCAATGCGCGCAGTCATTCCCGCCGGGTAATTTTTTGCCGTTATTCAGTTCACCTCAACAATGGTGATCTTGTCGCTTGCGACCTCCACCTCCGAAAGCAGGGTGCTCTTTATTTTCGCAGCCCCCGCCGCGTCAAGTCCCTCGGTCTTTACTATGATATTCGCGCTGTTGTCGTTAAGATAGCACAGCGCGTCCTCGAAGCCCTGCGCTTTGAGCAGGCTCTCGATCTTGTTCTCGCTTTCTATGTAGCCGCCCATCTTCATTGCATCAACAGCCACTGCGGAAAGCTCGTCTTCCGTCAGGTCGCCGCCCTGATACATACTCTGGAGCACTTCAGCAGCTTCCTCGCGGCTGCTCTGCTTGTCAAGCCTTGCCTGAGCGAAGTAAGCGTCAGTGTCTGCGCTGCTGCTTACCAGATCCGCTTCGCCGTAGGTAGTTCCGCTCACCTCTGCGGAAGGCTCGGTAAGGTTCTGCTTCTTGTTGTTGCCGGCGTAGATGAAATTCACCGCCACGGCAGCGCCGAGAAGCACCGTCAGCCCCGCAGCCACCAGTTGTTTCTTGCCTAAGATCACATTCAGTCGTTTCATACCCTTATTTCCTTTCAAATCAGCTTGTAACATAAACCTTGGACACACCTATATCCAGCACCCTCGCCGCCGTGTTCACCACCTTTTCCTTGATCAGCACATTGTCCGCGCCGCCGCATACTACCGCAACGCCCCTTACTCTGGGCAGAATGACGCTTGTTTCAAGAGCCTCCTTTGCGCTGCCGGACAGCGCCAGCGTGTTCTCCGTGCTCACCTCGTCCGCGGAGCTGCTGGATTTGGTTTCCTCGGCGAAAACACGTTCGCTTGTGCAGTCCAGAGTCACCATGACCCGCGGCTCAGTCACCCCGTCGATCTCAGAGATTATCTCCGTCAGCCGCTGCTCCAGCTCCCGCTCAAGCTTTGCCGCGTCCTCGGCGGAATAGCACTGCTCCGTCTGCTCCTGCTTTCTGCCGGAGGAATTGAGCGTACTCAGAAACAGCAGCGCTATCGCGGCGATCCCGGCAATAATAACGAACCTGCGCCATTTACCGTCGCCCAGCCTCGCCACAAAGCCGGAAAGCCTACCTGTCAGCCGTTCCATAAGCATCACTCCTTATACTATTTCCTAATCAACCTATGGACAAAGTCTATGGGTTGAACCAACCGCCATAGCGGTTGGAGCGGCGAAGCCGCAGGAAAGCCGTTCAATACTGATTCTGTCAAAACCATTGGTTTTGACAAGCCGCCTTGCAGGCGGCTCTTAAGAATCAGTATTAATTATGACCTCTGTTTTAATATCCGGGGAAAGCTCCTGCGAAAGCAGCTTCTCAGCCGCGGCTGCCGCCGAGCGCTGGCTTTCATCTAAAACAAGCTTCACTTGTGTAATAGATATGCTGTACAATCCCGAAATATTAACGATAACGTGAATTTCCTCCGGATAAATTCCGTTGGAATTCATCAGCGAATACAGCTTGTCCGACATTTCTGAACATATCTTTTTCTGAAGCTCCCGGTTGATATCGCCGGAAAATCCGATATAGTCCGCGCTGTCCTCATAGCTGTACTGCGGCTGATCAAAGCTGAGATCCGCGCCCATCACCGCGTTTACTCCCGCAAGGATAAAAACTCCCGCGATCAGCAGGGATATCTGCTTTGAAAAGCGGTTCTCCGGGACAAGCATTCGGAACAGAGCCGATGCTATCGCCGCCATACATACTGTTGATAGAAACTGCATTTTTCACCTCTTATACTATTTCCTAATCAACATATAGACAAAGTCTATATGTTGAATCAACCGCCAAAGCGGTTGGAGCGGCGAAGCCGCAGGAAAGCCGTTCAATACTGATTCTGTCAAAACCTTTGGTTTTGACAAGCCGCCTTGCAGGCGGCTCACCTTATAGACATTGTCTATAAGGTGATTAAGAAGCAGTATTACGCCGTACCGCTGCCTATTGCAAGCATGATCACCGCCGAGATCGTGTTCAGCAGCAGGAAGCAAACTATCACCGCCATGATAATTGCCATGACCGAGCCGCAGGCTTTGAACAGGGCGGAAAGCTCCTTTATTCCGAAAACCTCGCTCATTGCCTCCGCCGCCGAAAGCGCCATGCGGTAGCATACCACCGAAATCAGCGTCGGCAGAATTATCACAATCCCCGCTACGATCCCATAAGTTCCGATCGAGCTGTGAAGCAGCGACAGGCTGGCATGGACTGTATTCACCGCGTCCGAAATAGTTCCGCCCACGATAGGCACTCCGCTTGATACCGCGAACTTCGCTGTGCGGATAAGCACATTGTCCGCCGAGTTCGTGACAAAGGTCTGTGCCGACAGGATACTCATGAACACCGTCATCAGCAGCGACAATATCCACACCGCCGCTTTCTTTATCAGCTCCCCCAGCTTTGAAATGTTGAGCTCCGGGTGGATCGCTCCGGTGACGGACAGCCCCATGACCGTCCCGCATACCGGCACTAGGAAATTCACCACTAGCTGCGAAAAAAGCTGCGCCGCGCCAAGAGTAACTGTATTCGCGGCGGAAGCGGCAGTCGCCTTTCCCATTGCCGCAATAATTCCCGCAAACACCGGCACGAACACCAGCATGAACTCAGAAGCCGCCTGAAGCACATTAAGCGTGTCCGAAAGAGCCTCGGATATCGCAGCGCAGGTCATTCCCGCGCCGGCAAGCACTCCCACCGCCGAAAATACTCCGGACATTCCTCCGGCGGTGTCCGCTGCGCTCTTTGACAGCGCGCAGAGCAGTACAATTCCGCAAAGCGCCGCAAACAGCCGCAGCGGTTCAGTCAGCTTGTCCAGAAGCTGATCCTTGAGGAATGTCAGCACTCCCTCAATCGACAGCGCCGCGGCGCCGTTGTTGTCCGGGGTTATTCCGCTGTCCTCCAGTATTTCTGAGGCTTCCGGATGTACTGCGTCCGCGAGAGTATCGCCGTAGCTCTCATATACGTCGGGCTGCTCCGCGGCGGCGCTCCCGCAAAGCAGCATTGCCACCGCAGCGATCAGAATTATTTTTATCACAAGCCAGATTATCCGGCGCATTTTTCATTCCTTTCCAGTTTATGCTATGCCGAACCTAGCAATCCGGTCACGATCTCCGCCAGCGATGAGAACACCGGCAGTGAGATAACCACCACCGCCGCCTTGCCCGCAAGCTCTATCTTTCCGGCGATCGCGCTCTCTCCCGCGTCCTTGCAGCAGTCCGAGCCAAGCTGCGTAATATAGCACACCGCCAGTGCCTTGAACAAAGTCCTTGAATAGCCGCCGTCCAGACCCGCCGCCGAGGTAAGCTGCGAGATCAGCTCCACCGAGGGCGCAAGCATGGAGATCACCGCGCCTATCAGTATCACTCCGCAGGCAATGCTGATCCCTATCGCCATTTCCGGCTTGTACTGCCGGACGATAATGCACAGCACCGCAGACAATACCGCAAGCCCCACAAGTGATGTAATATCCATATGATCACCACAATCCGAAAACGGATTTTATCGTACCAAAAAGCTCGTCGATCGCCGGAATTATCATCATCAGCACTATCACAAGACCCGCCACCGTCAGCATCATCGCCTGCTCGTCATGGTCGGTTTTTTTAAGGATCTGGTTCAGCACCGCCACAATAATCCCCACCGCCGCGATCTTGAATATCAGATCAATCTCCATAATCACGCACCTTTTTATAGCAGTATCACCGCCGCACCAAGTCCCGCCAGAACTCCTCCGGAGCGGTATAGCCTACCCCGCTGCTCCGCCGTTTTTTCCGCCTGCTCATACAGCCTGTCCAGTCGCGCGGAATAGAGTTTCAGAAGCGAAAGCTGGCTCTCCGCCGGGCAGGTTCCCAATGCCTGTCCAAGCTCGGAAAGCAGCTCTGCCTCCTCCTTTCCGCAGTGGGGAAGCTCCGTCAGCCGGGACACTGCGTCACTCCACGCCCGCCGGATATCCTGACTGTCCGCTGCGCACTTCCGCAATATCTCGCCGAATTCACCCTCGCTGTTTCGCGCAAGCTCCTCCAGAGTTGGAGCTGTACAGGCAATCTCTATCGAATAACGCTCCACCAGCAGCCGCAGCTCCTGCATCAGCGTACACCGCCGGTTGAGCAGAATGCTCCTGCGAAAGCCCCAGACCGTGCAGAGCAGCATTATTACCAGACCCGCCGCAACTCTCATGACGCAAGCTCCGTTATGTCCAGAAGCCCTCCCCGTTCGCCCAGCAGCGCCGCCTTGTCGAAATACGGCAGCAACCCGGAAACAGACGGGCGGCGTTTTAGTTCCTCAATGCTGCCGGCGTGAGCGCTGACTATTAGCTTCACTCCGCAGCTCATGCACTGCCGGACTGCCTCGGCGTCCTCCCCGATCTCATCGCAGATGATCACCTCCGGGCTGAGCGAGCGAAGGGCACACATTATTCCCTCGGATTTTGAATATCCATTAAGTATATCGGTGTTCTCTCCCACGTCAAGCGCAGGAACTCCGCCCTGCACCGCCGCAAGCTCTCCACGGCTGTCCACCACCGCAGTCCGATGCGCTGCGCCGAGAATACGCGCCATGTCCCGGAGCACCGTGGTCTTTCCGGACAAGGGCTTTCCGCAGAGGATAAGCGAACACAGACCCTCGGAAAATGCCCGTCGGCATAGTTCCTCCCCGCAGCCGCGCACCTCCCTCGGAATGCGTATATTAAGAGAAGATATATCCCGCAGCGAATCAAGTTTCCCGCCGTGAACCACCGCAGTTCCGCAGAAGCCTACCCGAAATCCGCCGGGGAGCGTTATGTATCCCTCCGCTATCTCCCGCGCAAAGCTGTGCACAGAGTTCCTGCACAACTCAAGGAAGCAGTCGGTTATGTCCTGCTGGGTGAACGGCGGCGAGCATGGAAGCATTCTTCCGTCAAGAGTGACTGCGGCGGCGCGGCGGTTTGTGCGAAGCCGTATCTCTGCTATCGCTTCGATAGGACAGGGCAGCGTGATTTTCCGGGCTGCGCTTTTTAAAGGACAGCCGCCTGCGGAATTACCGCTCGCGCTTATCATTTTTGCGGCGATCATGCGCCATTCCTCCTTTTTTGAATTTCATTTGTACAAGTGTATGTTGAACTTGTCCGGAATAGAACTTTATTCACCAAAACCCCGGCTCCGTATCACCTCAAAATAATTCACTTCTGAGAAACAGAAATGATTTACCGGACAAATTCAAATATTTGTCCTTTGTTTTATCCGCATATATAGTGTAAAATATAATTGTAGAAGAATATCAGAATGCCTAAAGCAGAAAAAAACGTCGAAAAAACGGGTATACGGAACACATAGACCCGATATGTACACCTGCTTTATCATCGCCATGAAAGGAGAAAAAATGTTCAAGACATTTATTTTTACATTGATCGGATATCTGAGCGGAAGCCTGCTGTTCGCCAGATATTTCAGCAAATTATTCTGCGGGAACGATGTCACCGCAGACAGCCCGGACAAAAACCCCGGCACCTTCAACGCCTATACCTACGGCGGAATTAAATGCGGCGCGCTGACCCTTATCTGCGACCTGCTCAAGGGATTTCTTCCGGTGTTTGTCTATATTCGCCTTGCCGGAGTGAGATCTTTCGGACTTGTGCTGGTCATGGTTGCGCCGGTTCTGGGGCATATCTTCCCTATCTGGCACAAATTCAACGGCGGCAAGGGCATAGCTGTTTCTCTCGGCTGTCTACTGGGACTTGCTCCGAATATGCTGCCGCTGCTCATTTCCCTGCTTATCTACCTGCTGTTTTCCTTTGTTTTCAAGGTAAATCCGCACTTCTACCGCATAATCCTCTCCTATTCCATATCCCTTATTCTGGTTATCCTCACAAAGCCCGGAATTCCGGTAATCCTCGGCTGTTTGGCTATTTCCGCCGCTGTGATAATCAAGCACATCACCGTGCGGGATACCGATGAGAAATTCGAGATCAAGGCGGTTTGGAAACGCTGATCTTAACTTATTTACATAAAAAAGCGGCTCAGAGCGTAATGCACTGAGCCGCATCAGTCTGTTGAAAAACTTAGAGCGAAGCGACAAAACCGCGCGAAGCGCGGAGTGATTTTCGCTTCCTTTTGGTACAAAAGGAAGAAAGAAGAGGGTCGCTCCGCTCCCTTATGTTCAGCCTTTCCCGGCTGAACGCCGGGAATTTCGCCTGCGGCGAAACCACACGAACCAACGGGTATGGGGCGAAGCCCCATTTTGATCCGCGCGGAGCGCACTTCTTTCTTCCTCTCTGCACATCTTTCCTTTGAAAAGAGCGAAGCGTTTTTTCAAACGATAACCACTTTTTCTACAAGCTAAAGCGGCTCAGAGCATATCGCCCTGAGCCGCATTTCTTTTCTATATTATTCCGGAATTATCCCACGCTGATCTGGTCGCCATATACAACTCCAAGTCCGAGGGTGCTGATGTATACTCTGCCGTATACATTGAAGTCGCCGTAAACGAAATTGCCGTTGCCAAGTCCGCCGAACTCTGTGTTGCTGTCGTTGATCCTGCTCCATGTCTGTCCCTCGTCCTCAGACCAGTACAAACCTACCGGATCCTCAGATGTGGGCTGTCCCCAGATGAATATAGTGCAGGGATCGCCGTCGTTCTTGCCTCTGCCCAAGCCAACCGCCTGACAGTTGACCACGGTAGAAAGTCTTGTGAATGTCTTGCCGTGATCCTCGGAAACCTGAAGTCCCATTGCCGGGAAATAGATCTTGCCCTCTGTGCCGGGAACCACCACAGGTCTTACAGAGGAGAATACGGTAAGCTCATTGTTCGCGGTGAAGGTCTTGCCCCGGTCGCTGCTGTAATATAATGCGCTGCCGCTTGCCGCGTACACATATTCGGGATTTACCGGGTCTGCGATAATCCGCTTTGAGCTAAGTCCGCCCTCGCACTGAGTCCATGTTTCGCCCTTGTCCTCTGTCCGGAAAAGGAACGCGCTGTTCTCCGGCGCCCAGTAGAAGGTCTGTCCGTCAGCGGAAACCGCCACAGAGCCGCCGTATGCGCTCTGACCCTCGATCGGGGACTTTTTCACTCTCGTCCAGCTAGCGCCCCTGTCCTCGGTGTAGAAGAAGCAGGTGCTGCTTTCATCACTGCCGCATTTTACCCACACATCGGTGTTTGTGGCAGCCACAGCAAGTCCTGTCATGGAACCGGCGGTGCTGCTGTGGACATTACCATACTCAGCGGCATCGTCCTGCGTAAAGCCGTCATAGTCTGCGACAACAGTCACCAGCTCACCGCCGGGAATGCTTACCAGCTCATAAGGAACGGTTTCCTCAATTCCCTTTGCGAAGAAATAGAACTCCGGAGTGTCGTCCCAGATATTGTCGCAGGAGAAAATTCCGTTACCGGATACTACCATGACCTTATTCGTGTTGTTCGGGTCAATGCACATGGAGCTGCACCAGTGCATTGCGGTGGTTGCAAGCCACTGCACACCGCCGTCAGTGAGCTTCATGTTATCGTTGAGCAGCTTCCAGTTCTTTCCGCCGTCAGTGGTAACATAGAATTCATCGCCGAAAGCGCCGGTGGGCTGAGCAACATAAATATTCTCTGTGCAGGCAGCCATTCTGTTGGGGTCGGACGGGTCTATCACAACATCTCCGAAACATCTCTTGGCAGGAGATATATCCGTGAAGCTGTCGTCCGCAATGTTCAGCAGTCTGATCCCGCCGGAGCTGCGGTTGTTGTTCCACGGCCCCTCGGTGTCAGCGTAGGTTATGACGATCTTTCCGTCGCCGTTGTACTTCATGCGCTGAACCATAATGCCCTTGGGCGCGTCCTCCACCGGAGCCCATGTCGCTCCTGCGTCTGTGGATTTGTAGATATTGTAGTCGCCCTTGCGGGAAATTGCCGCGTAAATAGTGGTGCAGCCGTTTTCATCTCCGGACTCCGGGTCGATAAGTATGCTGCATATTCCGTTCATGTTTGTGGTTGTGGTATCTGTTCCGAGGTCAAGCGCAGTAAAGGTCACGCCGCCGTCCGTGGACTTTATCAGTCCGCCGCTGCTCATGCCGCCGGCGTAAATGATATCGCTGTTCTTGGGATCGACAGCAAGGCGCTCGCCGTTGCCTCTGCCCATGCCGTTTCCGTCAACCTTGATATAGTCCGTAAGCTCGGTTCTGGTGAAAGTCTTGCCGTAGTCGTTTGAAGCAAAAAGCGCAGTCCTGCCGCCGCTTAAATAGCTTGTTCCGGCAAGCAGGTAAACCTTGTTCGGCTCGTTTTCTGCATACGCAAGTGCGGCAATTCCCAAAAATCCTCTGTCGTCCTCGCTTATGCCGTAGGACATGGACTCCCACTTCTGGGTGTCCTTATTATAACGGTAAGCGCCGCCGACATCGGTACGGGCGTAATACAGACCCTCCTCCTTTGTCGCGAAAACACCGGAAACAAATCCTCCGCCGCCCATTGCCACCTGACTGAACTCCCAGCCGTTTTCCGAAACTCCTGCGGGAAGAGCCTCGGCAACAGTCTGTCCGTCGCCTGCGGGGGAAACTCCTCCGTCAGACGTGCCGCCGTCAGATGAAGTGGAAGCTCCATTATTGCAGCCGGTCAGACTTATTGCTGCCGCCGCCGCTGCAATTATGCTGAGTATTTTTTTATACTTCATATCATTTCTCCTTGTTTGGTCTGAAAAATGTAAAGGATTACACAAACATATTATACAACAATTTTTATAAAAATGCAATACTATTTTGCAAAATATACATCAGACCGGCGAAAAAGTCCCTAAAGGGACTTTCTCGCCGAACATCCGCACTGCCCGCACTCACTGACAGCAAAGCTGTCAGTTCGCACAGTTGTGCGGATAGAAGTGTTTTTTGCCCCGGCAGAGCTGGGGCAAAAAACGGA
>JAGAJA010000122.1 GCA_017829075.1 Oscillospiraceae bacterium
CTGGCAAACCTGATTCTGGCTGACAGACCTTGTCTGGCAGCTTGATTCAGTGCGCCTCGGCAGACGTTTTAGGGTTGATATAGACATTTACTAAATGTGCTTATTATCCGGATTGTCATTGCATAATTGTGCGGTGTTGCCGAAATAATACCGGAAAGGACATATAAAATAAATGGCATTCTTTGAATTTTCACCGGAACTGGTGGAATTAAGCGAAAAGGCAATGGAGATGTGCAGACCCCAGTTCGCGGAGCTTGACCGCATGGCGGACTACAACGGACAGCGGGTGCTGAAAGCGTTTATCGACAATAAGATCAGCGATATCCACATGAAAGGTACAAACGGTTACGGCTACGGCGACGACGGACGGGACAAGCTGGACGCTGTATTCGCGCAGATATTAGGCGCGGAGGACGCGCTGGTGCGCCACAACTTCGTCAACGGAACTCACGCGATAACCACCGCGCTGTTCGGACTGCTGCGCCCCGGCGACCTTATGCTGTCAGTTACCGGAGAGCCTTACGACACCATTCAGGGGGTAATTTCCGGGGAGGGGATAGGCTCGCTCCGGGACTTCGGCGTGAAGTTCGACAAGGTAGACCTGCTGCCGGACGGAACTCCGGATTACGAGGGAATAAAGGCGCGCGCCGGAAGCTGCAAAATGGCTTATATCCAGCGTTCAAGGGGATATTCCCTGCGCCCGTCGCTTACTATTGAGGTTATAGGAAAGATTTGTGATGCGGTGCGCAGTGTAAATCCGGACTGCATAATCATGACGGACAACTGCTACGGCGAGCTGGTCGAGGAGGTTGAGCCTACCGCAGTCGGCTCGGATATCATAATCGGCAGTCTTATCAAGAATTTAGGCGGCGGAATTGCGGAAACCGGCGGATACATTGCGGGACGCAAGGACTTGGTGGAGCTGTGCGCCTATCGGCTGACTACCCCCGGCGCAGGCAAGGAAGTCGGAGCTTCTCTCAATCAGCTTCGCGGAATGTATCTCGGAATTTACCACGCTCCGGAGGCGGTCTGCGCCGCGCTGAAAACCTCGGTGTTTGCAGCGGCGCTGTTTGAGCTTATGGGATATGAAGCATTCCCGAAATACAACGAAAAGCGCACCGATATAATCGCCGCGCTTAAATTAGGCGGCGAAAAGCAGCTTATCGCGTTCTGTCAGGGAATTCAGGGCGGCTCTCCGGTGGACAGCTTCGCTTCTCCCGAACCATGGGATATGCCGGGCTATGACAGTCAGGTAATTATGGCGGCGGGAGCGTTCACAATGGGCGCTTCGATAGAGCTTTCCGCGGACGCTCCGCTGCGCGAGCCGTATGCGGTGTGGTTACAGGGCGGGCTTACATTCCCCACAGGTAAGGCGGGAATTATGCTTGCGGCGCAGTCGATGTTAGATAAAGGTCTTGCGAAGATATAATGGGTTCCGGCTAGTGAAAGGATAAAAAAATGATAAAGAGCATGACAGGCTTCGGCAGAGGTCACAAGGTACTTAACGGCAGAGATATCACAGTGGAGATACGCGCGGTAAATCACAGGTATTATGAGTTCAGCGCACGAATTCCCCGCAGTCTTGGCTTCATTGAGGAAAAGCTGAAATCCATGCTTCAGGGCAGGATAAACCGCGGCAAGGTGGAGGTTTCGGTGCTGGTATGCAATGTTGAAGCCGCAGACGAAAAAATCACCATCAACAAGGAAATAGTAAAGGAATACGTTGACGCTCTGCGTTCCGTAAAGGAGGAATTCGGGCTTAATGACGACCTTTCGCTGTCGAATGTGCTGAGAATTCCGGACGCATTTACTGTTGTTAAGACAGAAACCGACGAGGAGCAGCTCTGGGAGGACATAAAGTCCGCAGCGGAGGAGGCTCTGGAGCATTTCATTGCAATGCGCGAAGCAGAGGGCGAACGCATGAAGCAGGACGTTATGTCAAGGCTGGATAAGATCGAGGAGTGGGTCGGCATTGTGGAGCAGCGTTCTCCGATGATAGTGGAGGAATACCGCAAGAAGCTGTACGACAAGATGTGCGAGGTGCTTAATTCCACCAACATTGACGAGGGCAGGATACTCATGGAAGCGGGGATATTCTCTGAAAAGACCGCTGTTGATGAGGAAACTGTGCGCCTGCGCAGCCATATCGCGCAGTTCCGCACAATGCTGGAATCCGGCGAGCCGGTGGGCAGAAAGCTGGACTTCCTCGTGCAGGAAATGAATCGCGAAACCAACACTATCGGCTCAAAGGTGCAGGATATAGAGGTCACGAAGATTGTTGTTGACCAGAAGAGCGAGATAGAGAAGATACGGGAGCAGATTCAGAATATTGAGTGATAAATTGGAATTTGTCGGCGGGTACGCCCGCCAGCGACTTCCGCGCTTCGCGCGGAAAATGCTTTTCGCTTCCTTTTGGCACAAAAGGAAGTAGGGTGTGGGGCAAAGCCCCACCACTCGGCGCGTTAGCGCGCTACTCGGCGCGACAGCGCCGTTAAACGCGTAAGAGGCGCTAAAGGGGTTACAGGGGGAAAACAAGAGTTTTCCCCCTGTCTGTTGCTGCCGTAGGCAGCAACAGACAATTACATCATCGCGCGTTTTTGGTGGGACTTGCCGCCCTTATTTAC
>JAGAJA010000123.1 GCA_017829075.1 Oscillospiraceae bacterium
GTGCTGAATGATGAGGGTATCCTCACTCCCGATGATTACAGATACAGCTTGCTGAACAAAGAAACGCCACATTACAGTCTTCACCTGTGGAGCGTGGAAACGATAAAGCGTTTACTTCGTAATCAAATTTACATTGGCAACCTTGCCCAGCTCCGCACGACTACGGTTAGCTACAAAAATCACAAAGTTATCCGCAAGGAAGAAGATGAATGGGTGATTGTTGAAAATAATCACGAGCCAATTATCAGCAGAGAATTGTGGGATAAAGTGCGTGAGATTGAAGCATCCGTAAGTACGGGTAAGATGACAAAGCAAGGCATTACACTTCCGCTGACAGGTCTGTGTTATTGTGCGGACTGCGGTTCAAAGTTTAAGCAGGCTGGTTCTGCCAAGCGTAAAAGCACAGTTACGGGTTATTCCTGCGGACAGTATGCGAGATTTGGCAAGAAATACTGCTCCTCACATTTCATAACTGCACACGCACTTCAGGATATTGTCCTTGCTGACATCAAACGCCAGATCGACTTTGTGATGAACGATGATAAGGCGAGAGAAAAGTATCTTGCAAGAAAGCAGGGGCTTTATGCAGAACAACACAGCGGTGACAAGAAAAAGCTCCGTGACATCAACAAACGTATTGCAGAGCTTGACAGGCTGATCGCAAGTGTGTATGAGGACAAGGTTACAGGCAAGATGCCCGAAGATATGGCGTTCTCATTGCTCGACAAGTATCAGACCGAAAAGAAGTCTTTACAGGCTGAGAGCGATGAAATGCAGAAGCACACTGATATGGCAAAGCAGGACGAAGCCGATGTGGACGAATATATCAGTCGCTTGAAGTCGTATGCAGGGGCTGAGGAGCTTACAAGACAGATGGCACTTGACCTGATCGAGTATGTGACGGTAGATGCAAATCCGAGAAAGAAAGCTGTCCCTCGTGATATTCACATCTATTACAAGCTGATCGACAAGCCTCTGAAAAACAAAAATAATGCCCTTGCTGAACAGGCAGGGGCAATCAAAAAATGACCGATTGATACTCAAAAGCTATTTTGTTGGATTGAAGATAAAAAACTACCCATAGTTCACGCTTACATTCCTCAAAAATGCGGAAAAGCGCGCTCGAAAGTATGAGGGAAGCATTGTCGTGGGAACGCAGTCCTCCAACGACTTTCTCTCCCCGGAGGTAAAATTCTACGGTCAGTCGGTGCTTGACCTGCCGACGTACAAGCTGTTGTTTTCAATGGACGGGCAGTCCCTCAAGGAAACCACCGAGCTGTTTGACCTTAATGACGCACAAAGCGAGCTTATTTCCTCCGGACAGCGCGGCATTGCGCTCATGAAGGTTGGCAGGGAAGCGTTCAAGGTGCGGTTTGAATTCTCGGACGAAAGGCTGGAGCTGTTCGGCAGGGGCGGCGGACGATAAAGGAATGGTGTTATGGCAGTAAATCCAAAACTGATAATTATGGCAGTAGAAGCTGCCGGGAACGAGAAAGTCCGCAAGGCGGTGCTGTACACGGTTTTCATGGCTCTGGGTGTGGTAATGCTGATTTTCATTGCTTTCTCCGGGCTTATAAGCGGGCTTTTCAGCGTTATACAGAACAGCGATCTGAAAAACCATTGGAACTATTTCAGAAGCAATATATCGGAGCTTTTCAGCGGGATAGAGGGCGATATAAACACCGACGTAAAGGACGAGGTATACGACTTTATGCCGGAATTCTCTGTGAACCTCTCTAAAGCCACGATCGCAAACAATTTCGATGGCAGCTCGCTCATTCTCTATGATGAAAGCGAAATCGAGCAGGCGCAGAATATCATGTTGGATTATGCGGAACAGCTCCGTGCAATAAAGACGCAGGAGGACTTTGACAGCTACATTTCCAGCTTTGATACAGAGCTTTCCTTTTCGGAAATCAGCAATATCCGTTTCACAGACGATACCGGGATTGACAACATATCCGAATACGGTGACGATCTGAAAAAGTTCCTCTACAACCGGGCTATGGAGCAAATGCCGGCGTACAGCTACACCTTTGAGAAAATCACGGTGGACGGAAATCCCGCAGACCGCCAGACGCTGGTGGTGACATCGCCGGACGGGAGTACCCAGACAGTTGAGTACACCTGTATCGGCGGTGGCGAGATATATCTGCCGGAGTTTCTCGCCATGTATGATATACGGCAGATGCGGGAGTACCTTATCGCCGTTTCTGAGGGCAGCGCTCCCGGCATTGACAAGCAGATAGAAGAAGCGGTCGGCGGTATTCCCGAAACCGCCGAAGCCGCGCAGGAATACCTAGACAGCGCATGGTACAGCATAATTGACGGGCGCGGGGCGATAAATCTCGATCTGTTCGAGGTTTCAAACCTTAAATCGCTTATGGAAAATGCCAGCATGGACGGCGCTGTTTCGATCACGACCGAACGCACCTCCGACAAGCTGTCCATCACGCTGGAAACTGTCGGTTCAGATATGTGGAAAGAAATCTTCTGCATTGACGAAAGCCTGTGGGACTATGTAGCCCAGAGCCAGCTTGCAATTGAAATGGCTCTTGATGAAGCCGGAATCCCGCAGGACGAGCGCACCATCTCAATTGACAATATGGTGCGGTTGGCGTTATTTACCTATTTTGAGGGCTTTTTCGAGCTGCCTGTCAGCAGTTCAAACCTTGCGGCGGGGAGCAGCGGCATTCTATCTCAATGCGGAGATGTGTCCACACTGCACAAATACAAATATTCCGCCAAAGACTACTGCGTTCCCGAAAACGGGATCACGCTTGAGCTTGGCGGAAAATGCGCTGTGTATGCAAATCTGCTGGACTGCGGCGATTGTATTCAAGACGCATACATTTATGACGTCTGGAATATGGACGAGCAGGACATTGACACCGTTCACGAATGCCGGACTTTCAACCAGAGTGCCGTAACTATCGCCTATATTATCGACACCGACCAGTTTGAAGCGGACTACGGTTTTCCGTTCCCGCAAATCAACGGCGTAAGCGACACCGGAACGGTCACGCTGTTTCTGGAATTCACCTGTCTTAGCAGCGTGGAATTTACGGATTTGGATATAGGCACGTCGATTTACGATATTTCCGATGACCTGCTGGTAGGGTATTCTCATGACGGTTATTACAGCGATCAGCGGGACATGGGACTTTGGCGGCATTCCCTAAACCGGGACGAATGTGTGCCGCACGTCGGGATAAAGACCTATTTCATGTCAGGCGAGGTATCTCAGCCAGAGCCGCCGCAGGGCGTTCACGCATACTGCGGTCCCAGCGTGAAGAAGCTCGGCGCTGCGGCTAATCCACGGCTGTGGTTTAAGGGATTCCGGACGGGTATGAGTGAGGAATTGTTTGCTACTCTTAGGGCGGCAGGGTGAGCGACAAATGGGAATTTGACAGCAAGAAAAACAGGAGTTGTCGCTCATCTAAATAATGTGCTCATCCCGTAGTATTGATTCAACCTTGTCATATTTTTTATTCTTATATGAGATTTCAATCAGTTTTATATTTTTAGATTTTGCGTACTTTCTTTTCTCTTCATCATTTCTCTGTTGGATAACAAACCTATGCTCTCCACCAAATTCCTCAACTGGCATAAAATGTTGCTCGCCTTGACACTCAATAAAGGCAATTGGTTTGCCTTCCTTATAAACGGCGAAATCAAATCGAAGAGGTGTCGCATTATCTATTCCGTACAAACCATCGGCTATAACTTCAACTTTATAATCAATTCTGTGTTTTATCAGAATATCATTTACAATCCATTGGAAAGAAGAAATCGGATGACAATCACAGAAAATGGCGCTCCAGTATCCTGCATAGGCATTATATCCATATTCAGTCGGTGGATAAATTCCAAACTTATCACAGGTCACCTTTTTTTCTTTTCCGCAGATATAACATTTACAAAGATATTCCTTATATACAATAATGTCCCTATATTTCTTCTGATGTCTTTGATTGTAATATGGAATAGGAACACTCTCAAGTGCAACATTCACGCATTCAAGTACATCAAAAGACTCATATCTTAACCCTACATAATCAATATCATAGTTGACTGCTTTTTTTCTTGGAATTGCCGCAATAATCTGGGCATCCTTTTCCGACTGCTTTATTAACTCCTTCTTTCTCTTTTCATTCCAAGAATCACAATACTTATCTGCTGGAACTACATCATTCTTATCATCCACAAGACATACGGACTCATCATTCTCATACTTCTTCCTTTTATTATAATTGGCAGTATCCGCCCTTACAGAATAAGTAAATTTTGACGAACAGTATATGGGTTTACAACATACTTTCGGTTCCGTCTGCAATGTTTCCGCTGAATAATATCGTATTTTTCCACATTTTCTACACTTACATTTATAATGCTTGATTTTCTTATCTATATTAAGCTTTGCGATTGCCTTATCAAAATCAGAAACCGTAACAGTCTCTCCATAAACTTCAAAATTAACAGGCTTATATTCATAGGCAGGTGTTATGACAGTCTCCCCGCCATTCCATCCATAGTGGTCTTTGCGTTTATATTTTCCTTCTCTTGATGCCTTAACAAAGTCTTCCTTTTCTTGTTTTATATTAAAAATATTTTCGCTCACGACTTGTAAATATTCTTCACCTTCATCAAGAACCTGCAAGCATCCATACTTCATGCCTACTGTAACATCATTTTTTTCAATATGAGAATCAATAGCCATTCTTCTACCTCTTCGATAAGTTCCGATTTGTCGATTACTTTTCATTATACCCGAAAACCACCACCATGTCAAGCAATGATGAAATTATCCCCACGGCAACAGCATTTACTATTGAGGTGAAACAGAAGAAGGGTCAAAAAGGATATCAAGAAAGAGAGCAGGCTCAAGGGCGGCTCTGAACATAAGACGTTTCTTGCTAATGCGTTTATACTGAGCCTGAGAAACGAGATTCAAAGCGGTTTTTCTAAGCACATTGAGATTTAGCGGAGAATTGTCCTTTCTGGCTCTGGAAGCGTCCTCACGAAAGATAACGTCAAGACACCAATGAAGCTGATTTTCAATAGACCAATGATTTCGCACGGAGTAAGAGAATTCGTTAAGGTCAGTCAATGATGTAATAAAATATCTCGTGAACTCGTGGGTTTCACCCTTTTCGGTAATCGTTGATTTAACTGAACCAAGAGCTTTCAACCCAATCCATTCGCTCCTTTGTTCAAGCCAGGATAAGTCGGTTAAAAGGCGATACTCCCTCTTTTCAATTCTTCCATGACCTTTGTCGAGAGTATTTGTGGACGGAATTTCTTTATAATATTCGTTGAAATAATCCTCCGTATCCTTGTACAGCGCAGGTTGATTCTGCTTTAACCCTATTGCATAATCAGCTTTTTTCTCGGTTATTGTTTCAACGATTTTCTTCTGGCAGCTCATTGCGTCTGCTGTGACAATTGAACCTTTAACATCAATCAGGTTGAGCAGTTCGGGAACTGCTGTGATTTCGTTAGTTTTTTCTTCA
>JAGAJA010000124.1 GCA_017829075.1 Oscillospiraceae bacterium
GATTTTCTTCTGGCAGCTCATTGCGTCTGCTGTGACAATTGAACCTTTAACATCAATCAGGTTGAGCAGTTCGGGAACTGCTGTGATTTCGTTAGTTTTTTCTTCAACCGTCAGTTCACCCAGTGTAAGTTGATTTTCAGCAGCAAATGCGCTTATTACGTGATATGCCTTGTGCTTTGCGTTTGCGCTTCCACATATCGTTTTGCCGTCTATCGCAACCACGCCACGCTCTGCTCTTTCTGCTGCCACCCAATCTATCAGGCATGACGATAGCTCAGACGGGTCTAGCTTTTCAAACACCCGCCTGAATGTATCACTGTCCGGTATACCGTTCGGAAGTTCAAGAAATTTCCCCAGATATTTCTGACGACTTTTGCCGAACGCCTCCATATCGGCAAAATCTTCCCCTCCGCATATTACGGTACACAATCCAATGATTATTATATCTTCGAGCTTATGTCGGATATTTCCATATTCTGTCCTTCTTGGCTCTTTGATATTTTTTATCCCCATTTTTAATTCTTCTATATTCATATTTCCTATTATACATCTTTTCTGCGAAAAAGTAAATGCTGTTGCCGTGAAATTATCCCCCAGCCCACGACAACCCGCCGTTCCATATTATTTTATCGAAAGGAAAAATCAACCATGATCAACCCATTAATTATCACCCGCAAAGAAAACGCAGGACTTTTCCGCAAGGTCTGCCACGACCTCGGCGCTACCCAGCGAGAACTGGTCGCCGATGAATGGTCGCTTTCGCTGTTCCTGAAGAGCGATCTGAAGAACTACACATTTCAATCCCACTACATACTTGACATTTCTGCTGTCAAGGAAAAGGGCGATGACTTCATCTCGCTCTGTGAGGGCATTACCTACCAAAAGGACAATGCGAATATAATCATATATGCAGACCAGTCCTATCCCGGCGACAGCTTTCTGGACAAGCTGGTTCACTGCGGTTTCACAAACATTGTGGCAAATTATACCGACGCTGATGAGAAAACAAACATCACCCAAATGACCGAGGACTTGAAAGAATGTCTGACCTCCGGGCTGTCCAAGCAGAAATGGCGCAGGTTCGACAAATCCTTTGACGCATTTGCAGAAGCCCGGGAAGCTGCAATGATTGCCGAAAAGGAAAAAGAGAAGCCCCGCTACTCACAGGCGGAGCTGCATATAGCAGTTGTCGGAGCGCAGAGCCGTATCGGAACTACCACACTGGCAATTCGCCTTGCGGAGTATTTCCACAGCCGTGACGGTGAAAGTGTGGTAGTGTGTGCGAATAAGCGGGGGATTCCCCAGCTTGATATGATAAAGGAATTTTATGACGGCATGGAGCAGAACGGGATATACACCGTCAATGGTATCGACATCTGTTCTCCATACGCCGAGCCGACCAAGACCTACAACGCCGAGATATACGATTTTGGCAGTACGCCTGCGTCCGACCTTGATTTCAAGGATTTCGACAAGGTGTACGTTGTCGGCGGTACGTCCTGGAACGAGCTGCCGATGATATACACGGCACAGCTTGCCCTGAACAAGGTAAATTACACCGTGGCGGTAAATTTCTCAGATGAAGCTGCGGTGGAGAGATACCGGGAGGCTCTGGCGGTCAATCTCAACGATGTGATTTTGCTGCCGTTTGAGCCAGAGCTGTTTGAGATAGGACAGTATGAGGAGATATTTGACCGTGAGTTTGGAGAAACCGTCAAACGCGATGAAATAAGCGTGTAAGCTTAATACAAGTTTATTTTAGATTTTTAGCGCACACTGTAACTAGAAATACTTATTAAATCTCTTTTTAGATCAGAATCTACGACATTCGCGATAACAAAATAATATGAATAAGCTGCCTAAAGCAAGCTGACAAAGCTGTTATTTGACTCTAAGTATTAATTAGTGAGCGATTGTGCCTATTACGTCAGAGTAAAGCTTTTAGGCGTTCCACCTTCGGTGTTGACGAAGGTTATACTATCATTTGTCACCCTATCTATAACAGCCGTTTCTCCATCACAGCAGGCTAACTCATTAGAACTATTATATAGGTCATAGTATGTTTCATCAGCTTCAATCCTACATTTCCATAATCTTTCGCCATATTTTTCGTATAGTGCTTCAACGCTTATGCAAACTTCCATATTCTGCTTATACTTTTTCATAACTAAACCCTTTCTGTTTGCGCTGCATAGTCAGATTATTCCGTTCTCACCTACTTATTATAATTATACCATTTCCCAGTTGTCTTGTCAATCGCTGCTCTAGTATATAATCGGATATACATACTTTTTTACAAAAATAATCCGCTTGGCAACTAAGTACCAAGCGGATTAAGCAATTGTTTCTTTCTTAATCAAAAGCCCTGTGTAAAAGAAGTTCTCCATTTACATTATGCCAATTTATTAGCCATGACAATGCAATACTACGAACAGGACACGGCTTCTGTCAGCCCCTTTGCCAGAGAAAGTGCAGTTTCATCATCCCACGAATTTCCTTCGATAGTCAAAGAAAATGCGTAGATGCTGTTGCGAAACTCAAAAATTACCATATTAGGGAAAACGTCGATTGAATTACGCTGGAAATGCTTGTAATACAAATCAACAGACGTATCAAGGTTCTCGCTATAATACGATATATGATTTTCTCCAATTAAGTCTCCCATAATAGATGCATCTTCGGTGTTGACAAAACTGTTTACCGCTTTTTCCATGAGTTTATCCATAGAAAGAGTATTACTGAAGAAAACATTAACCATATCTACAGTACCCTGTTGGTCGAACAGTTCAGGAACTGCTATGCTCACAATTTGACTATCCGAAGCAGACACAGGTTCTTTATCGTTGTTAAGATATTGCAGAATGGAGAAATCGTCATGTTGTTGTATAAGCATACTACGAGGCTCAAAAAACATCAGAATTTCATCTGAAATACAATCTGAAAGCGGTTCTCCGTTTATAGTGTCTTGAGATTGTGATGAGATAACACTTAGATTTTCTTCTGCGGCAGATGAAGCGCAAGAACAAAGCGACAAACACAAGAAGGAAAGAGCGAATAATTTAAGCTGATACTTCAATGAAGGTGTCCCCCTTTCCTGCTTCATAACAAACAGGCAAAGTATATTTTGTGGTATTTACCAAGTTTTCGGACACATATCTGTAACAATAATAAGTAAAATCTACATAATAAGCATCACTGCTAATTATATATTCGATTTTATAGGGTACATATTTTGGATATACATCTGTATCAAGATAGCCACATCCAATAATATCTGTATACCTATGGTGTTCGGTACTCACAGGGGAACTATAAACCGAAGCCTCAACATAAAAACCATTTCCCCCATCACCATAAAAGCACCGTTGATATGTCGAATAGACTGTTCTCGGCATAATGCCTGTTGTATAATTTGTTGAATTGCTTGGTTCACTTGCGTTGCCCGCACTTTGATTTGTAATGTCATTTTCGTATGCAGCCATCAGATATGTTCTAAACTCACTCATTGTCATTTGACTAAAAAATGCAGCAAGCTGTTCTTCTTCGTCTTCTGCTTCATCCATTAACTTGAACTGATAATCTGTGCCGTAAGCCTGATTAAATGCCGCCAGCTCGTCCTCATAAGGCTGAAGAATAGTCGAAGCGTTTATCTGTTCCGCATTCGCTGTACTCGGGAAAGCAAAAATTGAGATTATCATTGCCAAAACCAATGTTACATATAGCAATTTGTTTGCATGGGCTATGGTACGGTACTGTTTCATAATTCATTCTCCTTATCTATTATTGTAAATGATGTTAGATTGTTACTTCGTCACTATAAACAGTAATAGTTTCAGTTGTTCCATCCTCTGTGGTTAAAGTAAAATCAGTTTTCAAACGATACGTTCCGCTGTCAAGCCCCGTCTTACTGTTTGACATAGATAAACTTTTTGCGTTTACCGTTTTTGTCCAATGTGCATCCTCAACCTCGTTCCAGACCCACAAACCCCAGAATTTTTCCAAAGTTTGTTCAGCGGAAATGGACTTCACCACTCCGCTTTGTAACGTGCTTGTACAGATACCTTTTGTCCCCGATATAGTCAGTCTTGAAATCGGAGTACAATCAATGGCATATCTCGGAGAAATTGTCTCGCTGACAAAAGATGCACCAGCCGCAAATGCATGAGGTGTAAGAGGGGCAAGCACCATTGTCGAAGCAAGTAACGCTGAAAAAAGTTTTGTTTTAATCATAAACAGATTTCCTTTCTTATAAACATTCTAGGATTTCATTATCCTACATTTATAACATCTGATGACGTACCGCTTTTGTTATGACAAAAAAATCACTTTTTTATTTTCAGCGTTCTGCCTAAATCCATCATTTGGGTTTTGTCCATATTGCCAAAAATATCAATAATATAATCTCCATTATCCCAAACTAACACCGAATATGTACCTGATTTTTGATAGTACGCATCACGCCCATCATAAAGTAAATATTCAAGATTATTATTATGCTCATTATCAAAGTGAGCATTATATTCCTTCTTAACCCACTGCATAAACACAAAATCTTCGTCTGTTACAATATTATGATATGAAAAAACCGCAGCAGTCTCTGGAGAAATGTTTTCTTCATATAAAACATAATCCTCACTAAGTCCAGATAAATAATACATTTTTTCTAACGTTACAGGACAATTCTCGGTGTTTATTGCAAAGAGTTCGGTATTGTCCTTGTGATTTTTCACTCCAAAGCTTCCGAATATCATTGCAGTAGCAGTAGCCGAAATAACCGCCAAAAAGATTGCTGCAATAATGATGACAGCAGTACGACGGTTCAGCCTGATATTTTTGGATATTTGAATTTGTGTTTGTGCAGGCGCAAAAATACGTTTCATGGCACGTTTATGCTTCCTAGAAAAGCGGTGTCTTTTTGAATTATCATACTCTGAAAACTCGTCAGAGTGTATTTCCAAAAGAATTTCTTCCAGAATGTGTTCGCTCATAATAACTGCTCCTTATTGCACACAAATTCTTTAATAGCGTTCCTAGCTAAGTGTAACCTCTGCCTAACAGCTACTTCTGAAATATTCAACTGTGCTGCGATTTCCTTGTTTGATAAACCGACCACACAACTCAAGGTAATGGTATCACGCCATAGCTGCGGCAACCCAGATATATATTTTTTCAGTTCGTCATGGGATATTTTGCCAAGGACATTATCCTCTAGGGATAAATCAATTAGTTCATGCGAGATTTCGTCGGTGAGTTCAGAGGTTTCTACGCAACATTTCTTCTTGAACATATCAATAGAAATGTTTCTAATAATAACATCTATATAAGCTAGTCTTTTGTTATGCTCAAGTGAGAAAAATTTTTGCGGTTTTTCCGCAATTCTTACGAAAGCCTCTTGAACGGCTTCTTCTGCTTCTTCGGTATTATGAAGTTTTGATAAAGCAATTAAAAAAAATCTGTTACTATTTTGTTCATAAAATTCTGAAAGTGTGTTTCTTTGTTCATCTGTTTCAAGCATGGCAAGCGCCGAATATATCATTTTAATCACCATCCTGCTGTTGTTTTAACACAAATAATGTGTAATTGCTGATATTATACCATTTATTCTTGATTATTTCAACCCCAATGGCTATCAAATCAAGCTATTCACAAAATATTTTATATATAATAGTCGGAAAGCCATTGTCAAATTCGGCATTTTCAACAATTCAAACACAGCACACATAGTTAAAACGTCTAAATTTCTACAAATCAACAAAACACCATAACAAATCAGATAGGTAAACAGATGTATAATTAAACGTATCCGCCAAACCACCCTGCGTCGTAAACAAGTAACCCTCTGCTAACATACAAAAAGCAGAGGGTTACTTGTTTACGACGCAGGGTGGTTTGGCGGATACGGTCTGACCATCTATTACTTTTAAAATATTTCGTATAGTTTTTTATACAAATGCTAAGAGTTAGGAAAGCTCCATTTGTATATTATAATCTGAAAAAAGATGGACAACAGCCCACTAAACAATATTGTATCAATCGTATGAGCATTGTGAAAAAACAGACGCAGTCAGCAATAAAGTGACTGCGCTTGTTTATATGCTGTTACTTAATCCCTAGTAGTTCATTGACCGTCACACCGAAGCACTTAGCAAGTGCTGTTATTTCAATGTCAGTAACAAATCTTTCGCCGGATTCTATTCGCTGGATTGCATTCTTATCGACATCCAGCTTAATCACCTGAAGCCTGTCGGCAAGCTCACGCTGTGAGATCCTAAGAGCCTTGCGCAACTCTTTAATTTTTATTCCGGCAATGTTATTGCGGCCATCTGCTGTTCTTGCTTTGAACATATTATCACCTCCCACCAGATGTCAGTTTTATATAACCATATATGTAATAAAATGGCTATTTGTAAGAATGATCGGAACTGCCACCTACTATTATACCCTATTTATTGGGTATATGCAATACTGTTTTTTACCAGTATAATAGTAGTAGGTGATATTATGATTAATTACGATCCTTTCTGGGAATACCTTACAAGTCATGACATAAGTACATACAAGCTGATCAACACCTATGGCATTAGCAAGGGGCTTATTGATAGGATGAAGCATAACAAGGCAATAACAACATTTACTATCAACGAGCTGTGCAATACCTTAAATTGCAGCATTGATGACATTATGGCGTTCGTTCCGGATAATAAGGAAAATAAAGATTAAGGCTTTCGATTGATCGGAAGTCTTTTTTATTCGGTGCCGTTATCCTAAATATAAGGGTGTGTTATGTTTTGCACTAATTCACTTCTTTTGTAGTTTCTTCAATCAGCCGATTGATGTAACCCTGAACCGCACCAACCTGTGAAATATCCAGACAATCAACCATTTCTTTGACGCAGCGGCGCACATCTTGGTCATCCAAAAACGCAATGTCACTGCGGCAGAGAAGATAATCAATAGATACATGAAATACCTCTGCCAGTTTGATAATACTGCTTGTTGGAATGTCTCTTACTTCGTTCTCGTAAGCGGATAATGTTGGCTGCGTGACAGAGAGAATTTCGGCTAATTGTTCCTGAGATACTTTATACTTGTCCCTCAAGAAGCGAATCCTGTTTTTGCATGATACCGGCAATTTTTTACACCTCCCTGAGATATAGTATATAACATTTACAAAGGGATTTCAATAAAATAATTGGTATAAAAATATATCAGAGATTTTATAAACAAATATATTATTTTAGTGTATAATAAGCCCAGGGAACCTAGAGCAGCGAAAGAGGAAGCGTCAGCCCCGCTGGGGTATCGGACTAATTACATTATCCGAATAAAGTCCGCTGCAGGATCATCCCTGCACAGTTCTTTGACAACCGAATAGCAAGGCAGATAACATAAGCTGATGAACTCAAAGACGCGCCAGGACATTCCTGCTGTCGATCTGACGGGGTATCTCATTATCCGTGACCACCTATTATACTTGCGCGAGAATAACAGATACACCGCCACCTCCCGACAGTCAGCAAGACCCCTAAACGCATAGGAGATTCTTTTAAGGAACGAGCGCGGGGAGAAGCAGCATAATGATACTTCCGGCGACGGCTGTCCCACAGGAATGGGCAGGGGTGAAATTCCCATGTCAGGCTGCGTACCTACCTGAATCTGCTTTGACAATAATTCAAACACTATAAAGCAGCCATGTCACTCTTCTTCACTCATAGTGAACCAGATATGTGACATGGCTTTTGCTTATACTATAATTTAATGGAGGTTTCCTGCTGCATGATACACAAAATCTATGCAGGCTCTTGCTAATGAAAAGAAAGATACTTACAATTAAAGAAGCTTCACAGCTTATTGATGGCATTACCGAATACCGTATCAGGCAGATGTGCATTTCGGGACAGCTGTCCTGCTTCAGAGCAGGTAAAAAATACCTGATTAGTGAAGAGGTGCTTTATAAAGCTGTATTTGGGGAACCAAATAAAAAATCTCCAAATCCATTCATCAACGAAAAAGAAACAGATAAAAGCCCGCTTCCTCCAAAAAAAGTCGAATAACCTATTGACATTTTACCGCTTTAAAGTGTATAATAGCATTGTGGTAATGTGTCATAATGGTTAAATTTAGGAGGGATTTAACTTATGGCAGCAATTTCGAAGCGAGGGAAAGGCTTTAGAATAAAGGTTTCTCTTGGTTACGACATGAATGGCAGACAAATCATCAAATCGACTACATTTTCACCACCGGAAGGAATCAGCGAAAAGAAAGCACAAAAATTAGCGCAGGAATACGCATACGAATTCGAACGGCATTGTAAGGGATATACTCAGCTTAATGAAAATATGCGCTTCTCCGAGCTTGCGGACTGGTATTTTAAGAACTACGCACCTGTCGAGCTGAAGGAAGGCACCGTATATAATTATATAAGTGCATACAAGAAACACGTCCTGCCTGTATTCGGGAATGCCAGAGTCAAGGACATCAACACTCCAAGGCTCACCGAATTTGTTCAATCTCTGAAGCTCCATCCCGAAACTGTACGCAAAGTCTACGTTATCATCCAAAGCATATTCCGTCGAGGCGTCGAGCAGGGCTTCATTAGATATACACCATGCAGAAACGTTATTCTCCCCAAAAATCGGTGTAAAAAGAAAAAGCCTGTTTTAGACGAAAACCAGGCGCGGAGATTCTTGAAGCTGATTGATGAAAAGAAGTGCGACCCTGATGTCAAGCGCATGATCAAAGTACTGCTGTACACTGGTATGCGCTCCGGAGAGTGTCTTGCACTTTCATGGAAAAACATCAATTTCGATGACATGACAATATCAATTGAACACAATCTTGCTGATGTGGGAGGCAGGCACTGGCTTACTACTCCAAAAACAGAAAGCAGTATCAGGTCAATCGGAATGAGCGAGGCTCTTGCAGACATATTCAAAGAGCAGAAGCAATACCAGGATCAGCTGATCGAAGCACTCGGTGATTCCTTTCCTCATCCGGAAATGGTGTTCACCTCATCTAATGGCAACTACCGTGATAGATCGTCCTTATGCACCTCATTCAAGCGCTTTCTTCGCGGAACTGAATTTGAATTTCTTACACTGCACAGCCTGAGGCACTGCAATGCGACACTACTGCTTAACAGCGGCGTTGACCTTAAAATCGTATCCGACCATCTTGGACACTGCGACATCGGGGTCACCGCAAATATATACGCCGACGTGTTAAAAAGCTCTAAGGAAAAGGTCGCAAACCTTGTTGCGCTGAAGCTGGCGTAAAAGGAAAATCCTCCCCGAATGGCACTCGGAGAGGATCCCAATAAAGACCATATAAAGACCAAATCTTGAAATGGACTTGATTTTCCGCATAACAATGCGGGGTTGCTGAACTGCTCCTTATCTCTTGGAGAACTGAGGAGCGCGACGTGCAGCCTTGAGACCGTACTTCTTTCTTTCCTTCATTCTCGGGTCACGAGTGAGGAAGCCTGCCTTCTTGAGAACGGGGCGCAGCTCGTCGGAGTACTGGAGGAGCGCTCTGGAGAGGCCGTGGCGGATAGCGCCTGCCTGACCGGTAACGCCGCCGCCTGCAACGGTAGCTACGATGTCGAACTTCTCAACGGTATCGGTGAGTGTCAGGGGCTGACGAACGATCAGCTTGAGGGTCTCCAGACCGAAATAGTCGTCGATGGAACGGCCGTTGATGGTGATAGTGCCGCTTCCGGGATATACTCTTACTCTTGCAACAGAGTGCTTTCTTCTGCCGGTGCCATAGTAATAAGGCTTAGAATCGTACATTATTCAGACCCTCCTTATATTTTGTATTCAACGGGCTTCTGAGCCGCATTGTTGTGCTCTGCACCTGCGTAGCAGCGCAGTCTGGTGAGAGCCTTTCTGCCGAGTGTGGTGTTGGGCAGCATGCCGTTTACAGCGATGGTCATTGCCTTCTCGGGGTTCTCCTTCATCAGCTTGTCATAGCCGACTTCCTTGAGGTGGCCGATCCAGCCGGTGTGCCATCTGTAAACCTTCTTCTCCAGCTTCTTGCCGGTGAGGACTGCCTTTGCGCAGTTGATGATGATCACATGATCGCCGCAGTCGCAGTGGGGTGCGAATGTCGGCTTGTGCTTGCCTCTCAGAAGATGAGCGGCTGTTGCAGCTACACGGCCCAGGGGCTTGTCTGCTGCGTCGAGAATATACCAGCTGCGCTCAACTTCGGCAGCCTTGGGCATATAAGTTGACATATTAGTTTCCTCCTTATTTTTTAGTTCTCGGCATTTCTACACAAATGCCACTATGCAACAGTTGATATTATACACGTTTTCTTCCGCTTTGTCAAGAAATTTTTTGTGTATATTTCAAATATATCCGGTTTTCTTTCGGTTTCTCTTGGTTTCTCTCGGTTTTTCTCTGTTTCTCTGGATTCGTTTCAATTTTTATTCCGTCTTCGCACAAGAGAGTATTTGCGAGTATATATGTGAATGCATGAGAAATCAGCGGATATTTTGTTTTTAAGTTTATCTTCGGATAGAATTAAATATTTTAAACGGCATCCGTGATGTGCCCCGGGTCGTTTATGTCTATCGCGTGCCTTGAATCCAGCAGCCTTACGCAGGCTGTCTGGCGCTTTATTTCCGCTAACACGACATCGCGGTGAGCCTTTCACATGTCGGTGGAGATTTGGAAACAGCCGTCCCCGCAAGCGGCTTCCAGGCTGTCGTAGAGCTTATGCGCGTGGTATTTGGGCTGGGTCGCGGTCGAAAAGAGAAAGGTACAGCGGAACATCTCGCACAGCGCGGACTAATTCCACGGTAGTCCCCGAAAGGTCTGGGGACTTGGCGGCTTAACATCAGGCTTCGCAGACCTCGTTGCGAACTGCTGATTATATTACTGCGGTATTCCACGATGGAATCGAGTATTTTCTTTGTGTCGAGCGGCTCATCCTCGGAGCGCTGGATTATTTTTTCATCGTTATGCGAAGCCGAGGCGAGGTAGTCAGCATCGCACAGGCAGGAAAACAGCATTCTCGCGTGGAGCATTTCGGGAAAAACGGAATAATACAAAGCGATATCCGGTCAGGGAACAAACTAACAACAGTCGACAGTCAACGCTTGTATGGCCTTCCGGCACCGCCCGCGCGCTGGTTAAGCTCCGGCTTGTGCTGCTCGATCTTGGAGCGCTCGTGGTCGTTGATACGCGCCTGTGAAGCCCTGCCGTCCGCCTGCTTGTAGGCAAAAATGGAATTGTCGCCGCTCAGCTTGCCGGACCGGATGTGATCGTGCATACGGCGGTTGAGGTCCTTGCTGACGCCGACATAAACCACCTCGCGGGTGTTGGAATTGATAATGCGGTATTCGCCCTTTGCCGAGGGGACCTTGCGGGTGTTGGAGGGGTCGAGGGGCTTGACCTCGGTAGGTCTGCCGGGTTTGTAAAGAGACATCTTGAACTCCTTTCACATTGAGGAACGATGAGGAAACATTGAATCACTTGCCGGCTTTATTAATGATGGCTGCAGTAATCGCACACGCACCAGAAATACCAGCAGCAATAATACATGCAGGAACGGACATCGCTATCACCACCTTTCACTATATATACCCGGCTGTGCTGAATTTTTAAGTTTTTTTATAGAAAAAATCCCGGTATCTTTTCGGATATCGGGATTTTCTGTTCAATCACCTCGCGGTGTAGGGGTGGTTCAGACTGTGTTTGTGATGTCTAAGATAAAGAACGTAAGCGTTTCAATCACCTCGCGGTGTAGGGGTGGTTCAGACTGCAAACCCATGAGCCTGCATGGTTATGCGGCAAACCGGAATTTGAATTTTAAAAAAACATTTATCTTGTTTCATTTTTGCCACCCTTTTGACTATATTTTAGCACATTTTTTTTGATTTGTCAATATTGTCAATATAGAATGCTCTAAATAACAACATATGAACTGCTGCTGAATACCTCATTGGTCGTATCACCATAAACAGATATCCTTGCATTGACGGGAAGCCTGTAAAATCTTACAGAATCAGTTCTGTCGATCAATGCTGAGAGCTTTCTTTCAAGTGCGGAAATTCTTGCTTCGGAGATGATACACTCAAATGCGGATTCCTGTACCCGCGTTCCGCAGCCATTGAGTATTCTGAAAATACGGCGCCGCTTTTTGTTGTCAGAAACATCATATATCACCAGAACGTGCATTGCTTTCACCTTCTATATATGGATCAAAACGTGAAACATCTTTGTTATCAACAGCGGAAGACAGAATATCCGCATGGTACAGCATAAGCCCCCTGCAGCTCTGCTCATATCCATCAGGAGCAGACGCAGCAGAAGATATCGCTTTTTCAAAGCAGGAGATAAGCTTTTTCCTGCCCTTGTCTGACAGATAAACTGCCTCTCCATTGTATGTAAAATCGGTTTCGATATTTGCAGAATTCAAGAAATCCAATACCGCCCGATCCGAAATGAGAGGTCTGAGTATCTCCATCATATCAGAAGCAAGGGCACGATGACCGCTCTGGGAAGTGTGCATAAATCCCACGAAAGTATCAAACCCATGGTTTCTCAGAATAACGTCAACGGAATTATACAGCACCGAATAGCTATAGCTTAATGCCGCATTAGCACAGTCTCTTGGGGGACGACGATTCCTGCCGGAGAACCCGAACTTCTTATCGATAAAAAAACTCAGCGCTGAAAAATACATTCTGGAAGCACTGCCTTCAATTCCCCGGAGGGCGGCAATACTACCGGAACTGCATTTATTCTCGGCTGAGGATAGCATTGATATTGTTTTCTCCACTTCAGGGAAATAGCAGTTTTCATTCAAACTGCTTAGCAGGAGTATCTGACTGCGTATCTTAGCATAAACGATTTTTTTGGCAAATGCATTGCAGAATCTTCTGCTTTCAGACAGTGCATACTGCTTTTTTCTCCTTGCAGAAAGGCACTCGTCATTATTAAGCAGGCTGCAGACTATTTTTCCCTGATCGCTTATCCACGAAACGCTTGTATTGCGAGATGAAAGAAAGACAAGAGCCTGTGATGTTATCTGCACCGACGAACTGACAAGCAGGCTCTCTGCAAGCTCAGCAGGAAGCAACTTAAGTTTTACACCATTTTTGCTTACAACTAATTTACCGTTGGATATACCTACTTTTGCGCCATGTTCGTTTATGTAAATACGCACCGACTGTACCTCGCAAATTTCAGATGTGGTCAAGGTTTTGTATGATTGTCAAACACCTCGCGGTGAGGGGGTGGTTCAGACACGCGGCAAAGATGGAGGAAGAAGTTGCTTCACTCGGCGTGTTTCAATCACCTCGCGGTGAGGGGGTGGTTCAGACCTCAAGTACCTGGCTCTATAGATAAAACACCTAACGTTTCAATCACCTCGCGGTGAGGGGGTGGTTCAGACTGCAAACCCACGAGCCTGCATGGTTATGCGGCAAACCGGGATTTGGATTTCAAAAAAACATCTATCTTGCTTCATTTTTACCACCCTTTTGACTATATTTTAGCACAATTTTTTTGATTTGTCAAGCATTTTAAGCCAGAACAAAACCGCCCATACCCATGCCGGTCTTGCCGCCGACGCCGCAGTAGGTCGCGTAGGCAAACACGGTTTTCAGAAGCCGCGACTGCTCCGGGTCTTTCGGGAAGCGGTAGTCAACATACCCGGTCATACCGTGGAATATATTCCCGCTGACGTTGTAATCCTCCCGGCGAAGCTGAAAGTCCCCGGTCTCCCCGGCGGCGAAAGCTTCGCAGAACTCATCATAGGAAAGCTCCGCACCCTCGAACTTGCTGAACTTGCATATCACGGAATAGAAATACCGCTCTATCTCCGGAAAACAGCACACCCTCCCCTGCGACTTGAACATAGCCGGAGTGACGAACGCCATGCGGCAGGAATTTCCCCGGATAAGCTCCCCGGAGCTGTCGGCGCGTATCGCCGGGGCTGGATTCTCCCCTACGATACGCACCGGCTGTTCAATGCCGTAGATTTTGAGCCGCTTCGCTTTCCGGAAGCCTTCGATAATACACGCGGCCTCGTCGTTCAGCGCGGATACCCTGATGACAAATCCGCCGTCATTCGGGACTGCGAAAATTGAGAACGGGTGGTGTTCCTTCTGATGGAGGAATTCAGCGTAGCTGCTTTTTATCAGCTTCATTGCAGCGCCGTGGAGCTTCACCCCAAGCCCGGAATACAGCTCCGACGCGTCGATATCGTCCGTTATAAAATCCGACTGATATATCAAAAGGACACCCCCGTATGATCATTTTCTGTTATTTAACGAGCCTTTATTGCCACCAGAATTTTGTCCGCCATTCTGACCTGGTTTAGGCTTTCTTGGCAAAGACGGATCCGGATCAGTGATCCTGGGCAGGTGGTTGTAGTATATTATATAACCTTTATTGTCAAGACGCTTGTAGCTTTCCATTCTTTTTTCAGCCTGAACCTTTATAAACTTGTTCGTTTTGCTTGCGAGCGGATCGCGGTTTTCCGAAAACCAGCTAAAAACATCTCCACCTTCCTTTAAGCGCGGATAATCCACATCATACCCTGCAACATAATCCAAATCAAGTAACTTATCCAAAAAAGCAGTGAGCACAGGAGTTTTAGGGAACATATCCTCGTTCGCTTCACTTAATATATTTTTAGTTATATCGTTCAGAGAATAGTGATTTTCTACAAAGCTCCTGGTTATAATCTGATCTACAATGATCTTTACTGACCCTAATCCGACAGGCTTACCATGCCCAAGTTTGTGGCAACGCCGGGAATCGTCAGAGTTCTCACCGAGGTCAAGTGCAAATACGAGCTTTCTAAGCTGCTTTTCTGTTATTCGGTCGAAAAATACACTGAAAGAAAAATCCATTCCTTTTTTGACAAGCTGCATTCTGGCAGCCATCGTAGGCTGCTCCTCAGCTTTCTCGTCATCACTGGTGATGACATTCTGCGGGGCGTGCCAGTAGAATTTTCTGCCGGCAATGGTGACTTTACTGCTGTCGGGACCGTATAGCCTGTTCCATTCTCTCTTATTATAATTTCCGCTGAGATAAAACTCAAACGATGACAGACGAGGATTAGCAAGTAAAGGCAACAGATATGGACCATCAAAACAGTCTGTAGAATCACATACTGCGTCTGTAAATCTCACACGGCTTGCACGACTAAATGAATTGTGATTCTCATTAGAAATAAATCCGAATAACGCACATGCTTCACAGCAGTTTTCAGGAGAGACGCACGCATTAACTTTAACGGCTTTAACGACATCATGCGATGTTTTATTGAAAACAGATCTTGAACACTGTGAGGGAGCAAAGTAAAAAGATCCGGTGTCAGGATCCCGATAATACCACACCGGAAGCCATCCATCTCCGTTTTCCATCTCATTTATTGTCTTTTCGTAATCGCCCTTGTGTTTGCCCTTGTACATTTCAACGTTAGCCTTTAAACGCTTAATGAATTTGACATCAATTTCGCTTTTATCTTCTTCGTCTTCAAACCACCTGAATACACTGGGATTAGATTTTTTGTCTTCTCCGAACGTGTCCGGTCTGAGATAAACCCCGTTTGAACTGCCATAAGTCAAAAATTCAGATACCAAATCAGAAGCGCCCTTCTTTCCGGGTTTTGAATTAAATACGACTTTATCCCCAGTTTTATGATCACTACCTGTCTTGTCGCGTACCCGCTCCGATTTATGGAGGAAATATTTATCGCTTGCAGGGTCGTAAGTAATAATTCCGGCATATGGTTTATTCATTCTGGTATGAAAATAATCATCTTCCTTATCGTTAAGATGCATACAGGAATCCGTCAGCACCTCAAACACGCTTCGAATAACTCCGCGTATGCCGCTGCCGGGGATAGCCGCTTTTCCGTCAAGCGTGAAGAAGTCGTATTCTTTCGGCTCGGTCCTGTCTTCCTTACGCGGAAAGGGATTTTTCAGTATATCCGGCACGGCTATCTGCGTTTTTGTGATGAGCCTGCACTTTATCTCACCGCTGAAAACCGGCTCGGTCACTGCGGTGCAGTCGCTGCGTTTGGCGCCGCCTTTCGGAAGCGGGACAAAGGTGTAAGGATTAACAAATCTGTCGTCCATTACTGTTCTCCTTTCGCAAGGATACGCACAATTCTGAAATCCACTATTTTCAGTATGCCGTTATCGTCATAAATACAGTAGTTCCGTATCTCCAGCTTTTCAGCGTTCTCCACCGGTAGCGTGTAATGCCCGCCGCCTGTCGCAGTATAATCCCTGCCGGACGATTTAGTGGAATCGATATCAAGATACTGCTGTTCGGTGTATGTCCTGTCCTCGAATGTTTCATCGCCGGAAAGCGCTTCGCGGAACTTACTGTCGTCGATAATGCGCCATGTGAACGGCATTCCGATCTCCGGGCGGGAAGCCCTTATCTCCGCGTTCTCATTGAACAGCCGTATTTCAAGAAGATGCGCCGCGTCATCTACTGTGCCGCTGAATCCATCGCAGAATATCCCGGTGGTATACTGGCGGTAGGATATCATTCCGGACTGCGCCTTTGAGTTAAGAAGCGCCTCAAGTCCGGAGTCCTCGACCCTGCCGTTTTCACAGATAAAATCGTACATTACCACACCTCCAGCAGCTTGTCAAAATCATAATTTCTGAAGCTTTCAGTCATGTCCTGACCGTTGATACAGAGCTTTTCTACCGAGAACAACCCGCGCCCTACCGAAGTCAGTCCGCCGACAGCAAGAAAACCGTTGTCAAGGTCGGCTATTACTGCAAGGAATGCACGCTTTACGTCTGCGGGCTGCTTTTCCGTGAACAGCAGTTCAAGCTCTGTGCTTCCGCCATAATAGGTCTTCTCCGTGTATAGTGCGCCGTCGTTCATGCCGCTGGTGAATCTGTCGATGGAATTTCTCGTAACGGTCTTATAGTAACCTCCGTCAAGCATACTTTCGCTGAAATATACCGCAGACTTCTTATTCTTCGCCTGCTTGACGTTTTTCTCGATATGACCGAAAAGCTCGTCAGCCTTTTCTTCTCCTGCAAACTCGCAGAACCTTGCCCTGAATGCGCCCGCCCAGCTTGTACCGGGAATCACCGGAACTCCGCTGCGCAGGGAAAGCTGCTCGTAGTCAGGTGCCGCATTCTCGCCGTCAGATACAGCCGTGGAATACCTGCGTATTGAAATACCGCCCTGCTGCTTCAGCGAAAGCGTTATTCCAGTGAGGTCGGAAGGATTCGTCAGTTCCACTACCTGAGCTTTTTTCCAGCACTCATCGTCGAACATATCGAAATCCAGCCAGTCGTCTACATTGCTGAATCGTATGCGCCGGAGTCCCTCAACGGCGACCGTTCCGTACCCTCTTGTCGTCTTGTGACCGAATCTCAGAAGTCCTGCATTTATCTTCCGGAACGCTTCGTTCATTACGCTGTCGCCGTCAGCCCCGCAGTCCGCAAGCTCAATATAGCCTCTGAACTCCGCTCCGGTCTCGACTGCCTCAAAATCGAATTTGCCGGTATCCTCCGCTACCTTGTCGTTCAGCCTTACGCTGTCGCGGACAGATACGGCGTTTTCTCCGGTGCAGACTGCGTCGTAGATCAGCACTCTGCTCATCTCGCCGCTGCCGTTCTGGATAGTTCCGAAAAGCTCTCTGGCAGTATCCTCGTCAACGCTGTGGCGGATCACTCCGGCAATGGAAGTAGCCGGGATATACGGTACCCCGCGGCTGTCAAGGAGAACATCAGAATCAGTATTGTCGCTTATCCCGGAACCGAGCGCCAGCGGGCTTTTCAGTCTGAAAATATATCTGTAATATACACGCTCCATTGTTATTCTTCCTCCTTTCTGTCAGCCGTTCTGAGGAAGTATTTACCCAGCAGGAACACGGTTCCGAGATACTCGCGCCAGTCCTCGTTATATTTGTATTTTTCGGCGGTCATTGCGATATCGTGCGCCTTTTTCTTTTTTGCCTCTGTCTTGACGGAGTCTATCCGCTTTAAAAGGTCGTTGAAATCGCTCGCCTGACGTACCATCAGCAGTACTCTGCCGACAAACGATGAACTCAGCCCGACAAGCGCGCTTCTGTTGCTGAGCGCATAGTCGATGGCGGAACTGCGCATTTCTTCGGTCGTATTGTTCTTTTCGAGGAGTTCGGTCAGCCTGCCGTCTGTCTCCGCATTTACTTTTCCGGAAGCAGATACGCTTTCCCCGAGTTCCATAAGCTCGTCCGCCTTTACAAAGCGAACCATTCCGAAGCCCTCGCCAGTCTTTGCGCCGAAATACGCATACTCCGGCAGTGTGCAGACGCTCTCAGCCGTGAAGCATATCGTACTCCCTGCGGCGATCGCACGGATATGCGGTTTCTTGTAGTTACCCGCGGACATATAGCCCATGATTGTCTTATATTTCATGAACGATTTATCCGTATCAGCGTTCTTTATTCCGAGCTGACCGCAAACCTCTGCGAAATCAGTAGTATAGCTTCCGCAGTCATCGGTGAAAAGAGCGTCAGAGCAGAACACCGCCGCGATCCTTTCGCCTCCTGAAACGCTTATCTGCTTCTGCTCCAGCGGTCTCAGCTCAGCGTACAGAACGCTGCATTCCGCGTACTGCGCGGTCTTGCTCCTGCCGACGGTCACAACGCCGCCGGATAGTGCTTCCGCAATATTCCGCAGATATTTCCCCTTTCCGGTGACAGTTCCGCTGAACACCTGACCGGAACAGATACAGGTCTGCGTATATAGAGTGCTGTCATTACCCGTGCTGTGATGATATACGGTTTCAGTCTGAACTTTGATCTCCGACCCGGCGGCGAAATATCCGCTTTTCAGCGGTTTCAGTATCCTGCCTGAATCTTCGTCAGCCGTCAGAAGATTCGCATATTCTGTCTTACCGCTTTCAACTGACTGAGTCTTGTCCTTTGCGACAGCAGCAGGCGCGGGATAAGCGGCGGTTCCCTCCGGAGAAGTTATATACAGATTCGAGAAAATAACGCCGTGCCGGAGGAACATTTCCTCAAAATCGCTGTCGGCGGAGTGATTTTTAAGATACCGATTCGCAAAAAAGCCCATAACGGAAGTTCCGCTGATATAGTCGGCGGTTTCAGAAGAACTGCTTCCCGGCAGAATCAGCGAGGATTCGTTGCGTATTGAATAGCGAAGCTCGTAGACCGCTTCATCATCTGTTATCTTTCCGGAAATGGTACTTACGCAGGACTGCTCCGCCCTTAAAAGTTCGCACCTTACCGCGCCGAATCCGCGGGTGCGCTTGTAGCCGATATTTCTGACAGCTCTGCATATTCTCGAAAGCTCGTCAAAATACTGCTCTTCTACTTCGACCGGCGCGGTGAACACCATCTCCGACCCGTCAAACGGGGAGTAATGGTTCACCGCGCGCATAAAGCGCAGGCTCTCATTCTTTGCCGTGTCGTCCTCGATAGCGGTGGAAGCTTTAACGGAAGTGAACAGCGCAAGTATCTGCTGAGCGTTCTTCCCGGAATTATCAGCCTCCGCGCATAGGGAAGCGTAGCCCTCCGGGACTGCATTCCCTATTCTCAGCGAGCCGCGGCTGGTTCCGGAAACTCCGAATATCCCGCCGATATTCTGTGCCCCTATGTACTTTGCGGACTCCAGCATACAGCCCTTTATGCGCCTTGAGGGTATCACCGGAAAGCCGTGGCTGTCATAGCTGACATCGGTGTCTATCGAAAGCGAGAAACCGTCTCCGCTGGCGGAGCACATATCCGATTTCAGCGTTATTCTTAATTCACAGTTCATTCGGACGCCTCCTGTTCATCGGTTTCAGACTTAGCAAACCAGATATCGTACACCTGTGCGATATCAAAAATGAGCTTACGGAGCTTTTCATCGCCGCTGTCAAGTCCGGCGGCAGGGTATCTGGACTTTATCCTCTCAACCTCGAAGCGGTAGTAGGAATCCCCCTTTATCATTGCCGCTGCAAGGTCCTTTATATTTGCTCTGCCTATTTCGCTCAGGCGCTGTCCGGCGCTGATAAACCCGCTCAGTTCAGCCGAAACCTCATACGGGCGCGCAGTCAGACCGGCTTCCTGCGTTTCGCGGATAGTTTCCATATCGTTGGTGATACCCGAACGGCAGAAGTGGAAATCTACATAATTCACACGGCTGTCCAGCGCTCTTGACTTCTTTTTTCCGGATTCGCAGCACTGTTCCGCTATCTCGTAAACATCGGAGAACGGCGCATGGCTGTGCGCTATCGCGATGCCCGCGCAGGCGTAATTCTTCTGTTCGTCAGGCAGGGAGCGGTTTTCCTCGTCGAGCGCGCTGAAATATGCAGTCACGACATCGAGCGCCGCTCTTGCGTTGCATATCAGGGTTATCTCGTCACCGCCGGCGATGACTCTGCGGAACTTGTGCCTGCCATCGGTTCGTTCGGCGAGCTTTGCCTTTATAGCGCTTATCGGGCGCTCCACGAAAGACTTGTCCGTGCTTAACGAGAACTTACGGAGCGCGGCAGCGCATTCGGTGTAGCCGCTGATATTCTCAGTGCAAGCCTTTACCTTTTTGCCCATTGCGTTTCCGTCAACGTAGATAACTGCAAGCAGGCTTTCGGTGCCCTTGTTTTCCTCGCCGGAAATATCGTCAAGGAACATTTCTCCGACCTCCGCGGATCTCTCGAACGCTTTGCGTTTCAGTACGCTCTCCCGCGAAAGGGAGCAGTTGTCCTCTTTCTTTACGATGGGCATAAAAGTATCCCTGTCGACCTGCGTTATCGGCAGGGTATTGCAGGGAACAGATATCCAATCGGTGGACTTAATCCGGCTGTTTTCTCTATAAAGGCGCGTGCGGTCTGCCTTGAAATTATCGGTGGTTTCAACGCAGGCAGCTATCACGGATATTGTGTAGGTCTTTTCCAGCAGCATGCGGGAGAAAATGCGGTTAGCACGGATATAGGTCTCACGGCTTTTGTACATGATAAAGAGATTTCCTCCGCCCTCGTATATCACTTCGCCGTCGTAGCCGCTTTCAGCAAACGCTTTCACGGAAAATTCCGCGCCGCCGCGCCAGTCTGAATTAATGCGCAGTCCCTTCTTTTCTGCGGCTCTGAAGAACATTCCGTAGACGTTTGCAAGAAGCTCCGAACCGCCGGAGATCTCGCGTATCCTGTTGGTGCGGTAGATGTATTCCTGCTTGCTGCGGCAGTCGTAAAGCGCAGTCACGCAGCCGTATCCGGTTTCTGCCATCATATCAACTCCGTTCTTTTCCGCGCCGGGAGATTTCCGGGCGGTGAATTATCGTTCTTGTCAGCTATCATTTTATCACATTCGACAATTTTTGTCAATATTTTGGGGGAATGTTGTAGAAAGTGGATAAAAAATCCCCCGATGTTCGTTACATTTGCCGAATATCGGGGTGGGATTTCAAACACCTCGCGGTGAGGGGGTGGTTCAGACTATAGACGGCTGTAATGCTAAGAATGATAGTATCCTCGGGTTTCAATCACCTCGCGGTGTTAGATATAAGCGGGAGGGGCAAGCCCCTCCCCTACATTTTTTCCCGCGGTGTGGGGGTGGTTCAGACACACTCCTGCTACGGCTGGTGTTGTGGGTAAGGTAAAGGTTTCAATCACCTCGCGGTGAGGGGGTGGTTCAGACACGTTCTGCGGCGTGTGCAAGGCGCGGAGGAACAGTTTCAATCACCTCGCGGTGGGGGGGGTGGTTCAGACAACATTCTGGATAAGGCGATAGCCTTTGTGAATCCGCAGTTTCAATCACCTCGCGGTGTGGGGGTGGTTCAGACTGTTAGCTAGGGGGGTTCATGCGGAAGATTTCCAGGTTTCAATCACCTCGCGGTGTGGGGGTGGTTCAGACTGCAAACCCACGAGCCCGCATGGTTATGCGGCAAACCGGGATTTGAATTTTTGAAAAACATTTATTATATTTCATTTTTACCACTCCTGATACCACTATTTTAACACATTCTGCTGTCCGTGTCAATAGCATTCCGGAAAAATCACAGCAGGGTCGGATACTCCCGGAAACGCACGAACCTGAAAACAGACCTCCGCCCCGTGGAGCCGTCACTGAGAACCGCCGTATCGCAGACCCGCTCGCTGCAGGCGCACAGTACAGTCATGCCGCGTATTTGCAGTCTGCCTGTCACCGCATACGAAAGCGACATCTCACCCTGCACCAGAACCGCGTCAGCGCCGAGCGCAAGTATCTCCCGGCAGCACTCATCGGCAAGCGCGGAAACGTCGGCAGTATCAGCGCCTGCGGGTACGGCGGGAAAGGTCAGGTCGCGGATCTCGCCGTACTCCGCCGCCGCGGCTTTCTGCTCCGCAGACCAGACCGCTGACGGGTGATTAGAAAAATTAACAAGCATATATTACCTCCTGTAGATCAGCCATTTCACTATATATACTGCATTTATACGCGATTTTAAGTTTTTTCTAACGACTGCGATAATTATGCGTTTTTCGGACAGGCGGAAATTATATCTGCACAGAAAAATCCCCGATATCTTTTTCGGATATCGGGGATTTTCGTCAATCACCTCGCGGTGTGGGGGTGATTCAGACCCTATTGAAGATATTACAGCTGCTCTTAATGAATATGTTTCAATCACCTCGCGGTGAGGGGGTGGTTCAGACTGCAAACCCACGAGCCCGCATGGTTATGCGGCAAACCGGGATTTGAATTTTAAAAAAACATTTATTATGCTTCATTTTTACCACTCCTGATATTATTATTTTAACACATTCTTCTGACATTGTCAATAGCATTCCGGAAAAATCGGTCTATTCCTAAAGCACGGATAACCGGTAGAAAATACCGCAAGGACTTTATAGAACAGATCGAGATATTCGCTGCCTCGGATATCAACAGCGTGGAACCGCAGTTCATATAAATATTGCCCCCTTAGTGCCGATATCGGCGCTAAGGGAGCAGTTTTTTATGGTAACATCATTCTACAAAAAATGACGTCCTATTCAACGGAAATATCAGCGCCGCTTATCAGCCGGCGTATTATTTCATCGCGCACTTTCTGAGGGGAAAGAACCTCTATCATCGGTCCGAAAGCCATGATATCAGATATCAGCGATTTTTCCTCAAAAGTATAGTAATAAATCTCAAAGCGGTAATGCATATCGTCAATGGCGACCACGCTCCTCCTGTGTTTGGAAAATATGTGTATCGCTCTTTCGAGTGCGCTGCGTTCATCAGTGACGACAAACGCCAGCGGCTCGTCCAGAAGCCTGCTCTGCACCATTTCCCGGATCGGGCGGACACCATCAGCTTTTTCACAAAGGGAGATATCAAACATATTAGAGAGGTTCGCCTTGACTGGTCTTTCTTCATCCATAGACCACATGGCAGCTCTGAGTTTATCCTCTGCTATGGCGTATTCCACTTTATACGGCGTTGCTTTTTTATTAATAAGATCTCCGCCTGCGGTATGGTTGCTGTATATTATTTTTCGCTTTTCATGGATAGCCCGCAGAATGAGCCGGAGTTTCATGCCAAGTTCTTCTGTAATCTCATCGCCCCAGACGCGCTCGCGCCTGACGCTCACAGGCAGCTCGTCCATTTTTTCAGCGTCCATGGCTCCGCGCATGGCTGCTATGCGTTCCTCGCTGAAAAACAGGCGGCAGTGCGGGTCGGAAAGCGCCGCGTCCAGCCATGCTTTTTCCGCTTTGCACGGAAGCAGAGGAACCGGCGCGTTTATTCTCAGCCTTACCTGCTCATTGTCCGAAAAGTCGAAGATATCCATGTCATTTTTCAGAACGCCGCAGAAATTCAGCGAAGCCCTGTCAGTATCTCCGGACAGAAGACTCAGCTGTTCATCAAACTGTGCGCAGGTCATTTTTTCACCGCTGTATATGCGGTTTATCAGTATCTGCACAGCGAGGAAATAGCGGTTTTTCGTCACATTAAACAATTCCATAAACTTTTCTCCACTTTTCCATGTCCTCGGCGATCTCTTCAGCGAGAGGAGTTCCGTCTTTGACTTTAACTGTGTCCATATTTCTGCGCAGCCATGGTTTTATTTCCTTTTCGCTGTTTACGAGCACTTTTGCAGAACAGATGCTGCCCTCGGAGGTGAACTCTATATCCGGGAACAGCCGTTCGAGAGTTTCGCGCATGGACGGCAGGAAATCAAGCTCCACCGTATGCGGAATTTCTCCGCCGTTCAGTAACACAGTTCCTGTAAAACTGTATTTTCTTGCCTCGCGGAGGCGTTCGCGGAACTGTTCCGTGCTGAAGTTCTCGTCTGTTATTTCAGCGTAGGATATTTGATCCATTCGCATGGATACAAGCGAGTCGTTTTCGTCCGCCGCTAACATATATCGTCTGCCGGTTTCAGCGTTTGTCGCCATTTCCAGCGGACAGACCAGCCTTTCGCAGCCGCGGTATCTGCATGATATCTTTTTTCCCTGATGGACGGCGCATATAAGCTTCCAGACGATCTCATCGTCAAGCACCTGCTCGAAATGACTCTGCGCAAAAGTGAACGGGTTCTCATAATCTGCAAGGGTCCCGTCGTTCCGGAATGCGCTGACAGCAGTCCTGAACATCATATTTCCGCACAGGTATGGCTGGGTGATGTTCCTCATCAGCGATATCATATCGAGGAACATCACCATGTCTTCATTTTCCTCCACCATGCCGAGACAGTCCTGCGAAAGGCACGCGAACTTCTGATAGCCGTTGCCGCGCACATCTATATATCCCATGTCTGAGAGTTCGTTTAAGTGATTGTTCAGCGTGCTGTTTTCTGCCGCGCTGCCGCTTTCGGCGCTGATATCAGCGAGACTGACGTATTCGCCCCGCCTTTTATAAAGCAGCTGCAGGATCCCGATATAGCTTTCAAACTGCGATGGTACGATGTTCTTTGCTCCGAATGTATCGCAGAGATAATTGTACCCGTTTATGAACATACTGTTTTTCAGGGAGAATGTTTTCTTATTATTTATACGGCGGCTTTCTGTGTTGGCTTCCTTTGATTTTATGTATGCGGAAAGCGTGCTTTTCAGCTCGTTATACCGGCTTACGCTTAAACCGATTCCGGCGGCATGGTCAACGGTGAAATCATCATACAGAAACTGCATCCTTATGAGCTTACGTATCTGTTCATAATCCTGCAGGAATTTATCATCTTTGGTTCCCATGACTCTTCTCCTATATATTTATTACGTCCATTATATCACTTTACAGGCAAAAATTCAAGATTTTAAGCCATTTTTCATGGATATCGTTTTATTATTGAGATTTTACGCTACTTTTTCGTTGAGTTTATACGGCTTTCGCGGTATAATGATGACAGAAAGCGGGAAAGCCGCCGGAACAAGACGTGAAGAAAGGACAAGCTTATGAAGAACACTACAATAAAATGCAGGATCGATTCCACATCGGGAAACCTTGATTTCTATGCAGAGTGCAGCGGTGAGAGCCGTTACATTTTCACCCGTAAGTTCCGAAAAACACTGTTCGGATATTTCAAAAACGGAGTGTCCGTCTATAAGCTTTTCGAGCTCGGCAGGGCGCACGGTAACGAAGTGGTCATCAACACGACGCTCCAGTTAAGGGAGGCGCTTAAATACCTTGAAAAGGAATACGGCATTCAGATCTTTGACAACCGCCGTGACAGCAGCATTTCGTACCGCAGAAGAAAGGAATATACGCCCGATCTCGCAGCCTGACCGTAAGGAGGTATAGCCGGTCAGGAGGATATAGATTCTCATAACAGAACACATTTGACAATGAAAGGAATATGCCTTATGACAAACGAACAGACTATCGCATGCAACACCATTATCCACACTGCTTCCGCTTCTGCAGGGGCGATCGGAGCAGGACTCGCCCAGCTCCCGTGCAGCGATTCCCTTGTGCTGGTGTCTATCCAGACCGCAATGGTTATAGCAATAGCAAAGGTTTTCGGATTTGAGCTGTCAGACGGAGTTGCAAAGGCCGCCATTGCTTCAGCCGCCGGAACTGCGGTCGGGAGAGGAATATCGCAGATCGGCATCGGCTGGCTCCCGGTGGTCGGGAATATCATCAATGCCGCAACAGCCGCCTCGATCACGGAGGCGATCGGCTGGGCTGTCGCAAACGAGTACGACTCAAAGGCAGAGCAGCTCACCTGACGGAAAGGAGCGGAAATATGTCAGCCTTACCTATGTATAAAACCTGCCCGAACTGCGGCAGAAAATTCTCCTGCAACCCCAGCATCGGGAATATATCGCCGGTATGTCCGCACTGCGGAAAACCGGTGGGTTCCCTTTTCACCGAAATAGCAAATGCGCTGATGAAGCTGAACAGGCGGTAATTCCCCTTGCACCGCTGAAACAAACGGCTCAGAGCCGGATACATATTCTTGAAAGGAAATACTATCATGACAAATAATGAATCTATCTTTGAGACCCTCGCACAGGACATCAACTCCTCCAACCTCTCCGAGCAGGACAAGCGGAAAATGCTCGGCAACCTCGCCAAAATGCGCAGCAGCCAGATCAATCTGATGATAACCGGCGCGACCGGCTGCGGAAAAAGCTCCACGATAAACGCTATGTTCAACAGCAATATGGCGACTGTCGGCGAGGGCGCAGACCCTGAAACCATGTCAATCTCGAAATACGAGTACGGTAATCTTATCCTCTGGGACAGCCCCGGACTCGGCGATGGCAGGGAAAACGACATCAGACATTCCAAGAACATAATCGACAAGCTGAACGAGCGCGACAGCGACGGCAATATGCTAATCGATCTTGTGCTGGTGATACTCGACGGAGGCTCGCGCGACCTCGGCACTTCCTATGAACTCATCAACAGCGTGATAATCCCGAACCTTGGTCCCGACAAGGACAAGCGTATAATCGTGGCTATCAATCAGGCTGATATGGCAATGAAAGGCAAATACTGGAACTATGAGGAGCACCGCCCGGAGCCGAAACTGGAGCAGTTCCTGAACGAAAAGGCGGAATCAGTCAAAAAACGCATTTTCGAGGCGACCGGCGTTTCCGTTGAACCGATATATTACAGTGCGGGCTACACAGAAAACGGAGAGCAGGAGCCGCCATACAATCTCAGCAAGCTGTTTCTGGAAATACTGCGCCATACCCCTGAAAAGAAGCGCATCATCTATGTTGACAACGTGAACCGTGAAAAGCAGATGTGGGAGAACAACGACGACGTGCAGGAATATAACAAGGAGATACGCCGCAGTCTCGGCGAAAGCGTGGCACGGGGCGTTGTCGAGGGCTCTTCAGTCGGCGGCGATATCGGCGAAAGCTTAGGCGGAATATTCGGCAGGCACGGCGCTGCGGTTGGCAAGGCTATCGGCACGGTGGTCGGCGGAGTTTTTGGTGCCATCGGCGGCTTCTTTGAGGGACTGTTCGGCTGATAAAACGTGGAGGATAAAGCGTCATGAATGATTACAGCAGCTACAGACGGCAGGAAATACTTCAGAAAGTACAGGGGGCGGGGTTCCGCCCTCTCGATGTGATGGTGACCGGAGTAACGGGCGCCGGAAAATCCACAACGCTCAACTCGCTTTTCAAAAAGACTGTCGCCGAAGTCGGCAGCGGAACAGACCCGATGACGATGGAGCTTGACAGCTATTCGCTGAACGACGCAGTACGTTTCTGGGATACTCCAGGACTGGGGGACGGTATATCCAGGGACGCGCAGCACTCCCGTAAGCTCATAGACCTGCTGTGGAAGACGTACTCATTTGACGGAGAGCGGAACGTTTACGGATTCATAGACCTGGCGCTGATAATCATTGACGGTTCCACACGGGATATGGGGACTGTGTACAGGCTCATCAACGATATCGTTATCCCGAACATTCAGCACGACAGGGTGATCGTTGCAATAAATCAGGCTGACATAGCGATGAGCGGCAGGCACTGGGACAGCTCCGCCAACGCGCCTGACGGGACGCTGCGGAAGTTCCTCGGAGAAAAGTCGCTGTCAGTCAGGCAGAGGATAGAAGAAGCGACCGGCGTCAGGGTCCCTGTACCCATTTGTTATTCCGCTGAAAGGGACTATAATATGACCGCGCTTATCGACCTGATAACGTCTGCTATTCCGGATTCAAGGCGGGAACTGATGGGACATTCCAGCAGCTGAGAAACGAAAAAAAGCAATGCGCCGCATGAACACTTATCTTTTTTTAACAGACTAAGCCCACAGCCGTCAGACTGTGGGCTTAAATATATCCAATTTTTTATTATCCGCAAAACCCGCGCGAAATCACGCCATGATATCCAGAACAGACTTGCCGTTCTCCTTCTGCGTTGACATGATGTACCCCTGCGCCTGCATGATGAGCTTCTGCTTTGCGGCGGATTTTACCTCCTCCGCAATATCCGCGTCACGAATGCCGGATTCGGCGCTCTCAAGGTTCTCCACCGTGGTCGCGTTGACGCTGTATGCGTGCTCGGAGCGATTGTGCTGTGCGCCGGAGACCGCACGCCACTTCGACAGGTAGTCGTTGGCGTATTCAAGGCGGCTTATCGCTTTCAGCGCACGGTCGACCGTAGTCACGCCCGTGGTGTTGATACGCATGAGGTGCTCGTCCGCGCGGGTCTTGTTGTACCAGATGTAGCTGTTCGTGCGCCTGCCGTAATGAATGCCTATCTCGTTGTCGTCGTCGCGCTTGTCCGCGCCGTAGAACAGCTCGTCCGAAGCGCTGCCAGTGAATTTGTCTATGTCGTAAGCGCCGTTTTCCGTGGTGTAAAACATCAGATTTCCGTTGTTGTCCACCGCGCGGACAAGACAGGGTATCGCCTCCAGTTCCTTGTTCAGCGCCTCGGATATCGAACGGGAATCATACGTCCCCTCCGGAATAGTCACCGTCAGCGGAACGCCGTCCAGTTCGAATGCAAGTTCATCGTTCTGCCCCGCGATTATAGTCACGCCCCCGGTGAGGTCGGATTTTCCGATTATCCTGGAGGGCCGCGGCGACTGGGTAGCGTCATAGAAAAGCCTGTACGCAGAGTTTCCCCGCACGCCGTCTATTATTGCGTCCACCTGCTTCACCGTTCCGTTGTCCGGGACGATATAGCTGAGTATCAGCTTGTTCGAATTGTCGATACCCGTTGAATTTTCGCTGACTCCTATCGCGCTCAGTCCTATCGTTGCGTGGAAATTCTCGGCGGGGAGCGGGTCGCCGTTCACATCGGTCATCTTGCCCATCGCCTCGCGCCCGGCGGTCTGTATCGCGGCGGCTATCTCGTCCGGGAAGTACTCGCCGCCGGGGATAGTGAACCCGACTTCATAAGTATGCCCCTGATAGGTGAAATCAAATTTCAGCTCGTCGTTAAGCCCGGCGTATATCAGCACGTTCTTTCCGCTCTTTATCTCGTCCGCAGTCTCCGGCTGGAGCGTATTCCTGCCGATGATATAGGACATCGCAGAACCCGCAGTCGTGCCCGCTTTTTCGGTGTGCGGACTCAGGAGCGCGTAGTTCACGTCCTGGAAAACCCTGTTGAACAGCCTGCCGGAGAAATTACTCATTCTCTGGTCGCCGCCGACCACTTTCGCGGTGATGGTCAGCTTCCCGGACGATACCCCTACTTCAAGCTGACCCGCGCCTATCTGCCCGTCAATGCTGGCTTGTATGGCGGCGGCGAGCGTGTCGGCGGTGTAGCTTCCCTCGGGGACGGACACGGCGATGGTCTGGCTAAGCCCTTTGCTGCTGTAGTCGAACGTCATCTCGCTGAAGTAGTCCTTTATTTCGATACTGCCGACTGACGCCCTGCCGATGATATACGCGGGGTTATATTTCCGGCCGGCGGGCGTGGGAGAACTGCAGGTCTCCGCGCGCTTGAAAGCAGGAGAGGTGTTGTCCGCGTTAAGCGAAACGGAAGCCCCCGCGCCGACATTCGAGGTAGTGAGCCTCAGCTCCGAACCGCTGGCGTCAACCGTCACGCCGGATCCGTTCAGACCGTCCCTTATCTGTCCGGCAAGTCTGTTCTGCCCGTCGCTGCCGCTGTAGAAGCCGTGCGCGAGCTTGAACTTATAGTCCGTTCCGTTGACGTTTATGGACACGGTATCGTTCAGGTTGTTTATCTCAACGCCGTCGCCGCCGAAAAGCGTGGAGAACTTGCTGTTCCTGATATAAGCCGGGAATTTCAGCTTGTTCTCACCCGGAACGGCTGTTCCGCCTGCGGCTGTGTTGGTCTTCTTGTATTTCTCGATGTTTGACGTAGTGGTAAGATTGCTGAAGCTGCAGCCCTTTCCGCGCTGAACGGACGTAAACGTCAGCCCATCGCTGCCGTAGCTGGCGATTATCTTGCCTTTGAGCGATGGGTCCATCTCTATCATGGAATTTATGGCGCTGGCAAGGTCCGCCCCGCTGGTGTACGTTCCATCGGGGATTGTTATGGTGAGACTTTCGGTGATACTCCCGAATACCGGGTCAGGTCTGACGTAGTCAAGCGTGATGTTGTTATTGTTGTCGCCTGAGCTGTCGATGGTGAGCGGCAGGTGGCTGTCCACCGAGGAAAGCGTTATCTTCGCCGGGGTCTCTGCGTTACCTGTCGCCGGATTATAATAGGGTGAATTTATAACGTCGTGGGTTATTTTCTGCTTGTTCAGCGGGCAGGTGCTGGAAGCTGAAAAGCTGCTTCCGCCCGCGTCCTTAGGCGCGCCGGTGAAGACGAGCGAGTCCCCGCTGACCTTTACGCCCGCTTCTGAGCCGCCGTTTGCCGCCGCCATCTTCGCGTTTATCTCTGCGGCGAGGTCGGAAAGGCTGCTGTAAGCGCGGTTATCCAGCCGTAAGTCGTAGCTTTTGCCGCCGAGAGTGAAAGCCAGCTGGTCGTTGGTGCTGTCCACGGTGAGCGGGATATGCGAGGAAGCCTTGCTGAGGGTGAGCGTTGACGGAACGTATACAGTATCGCCGTCAATGACCGCGCCCGGCTTTCCGGCAAGGCTGCTTTTGTTCGCGTACTGCATCATATTGCCGGAGAAATTGCTGAACTTAACGTCTGCTCCCTCCGCCTCAGATTTCAGCTTCAGGCTTTTTCCGTCCGCAGAAGCTGACACAACGCCGTTCAGCTCCTTGTTTATTTTCCCGACAGCCTGTTCCGCCGTGGAACCCTTGGGTATCGTGACGGAGTAGGAGTTTTTATTGCCGTTTTCATCGGTCAGGTCAAAGCTGAGCGTGATGTCCCGCAGCGAAGTTCCCGCTTCGGTGAACTGGGTGAGAACGTTGTTCAGCGTGCTGTATGCAGGAGTGGTATGAGTATGTTCGTTTCCGACTTCGCTTTCATAGCCGGGTTCCTTGTAGTACGTTCCGGGGGTGCTGCTGGGTGAAGCGTTTCCGTATGAAAGCAGCTTGTCCGACTGCTGCTGCGTGGAAGAAACGTACCCGTCCTTATACTCCACCGCAGGAATGGACTCGCCCGCCGTGCGGCTTACCGTGCTCTTTCCGGAGGGGTCGGTGTCGGTATAGGATACCAGCGTCTGCTCCTGGTCGGAGGGGCGGGAGCCGTCTATGTTGTCGTAGTAATTCGTGCCGTCTACAAGATATCTGTTCGCGGGGCTTTTCGTTATATCCTTATAGGACTGTATGCCGGTTATCTCCCAGCCGTCGGCACCGTTGGCGCTGAGGGAAAGCGTGTCGCCGACAGTGAAATACAGCTTGTCTTTCAGCTGCGGATAATTCGCGGCGAGCAGGTCGTTGAGTCTGGTCTGAAGCTGCGAGCGGGAATAAGTCCCCGCGGGTATGTCGAAAGTCAGGTCGCCGCCGGCAATGGTTCCTGCCGGGTCGGTGGTTATCTTGAACGCGAGGGTGTTCATGTTTTTGGGTATGACTATGCCTGCGTCTAGCTTCTTGTAGCACTTCAGCGAAGCGGGAGTGTATTCCGAGCGCTCCCTTCCCGGTTTCAGCGCGTACAGCGCCGCATTGTCAAAAAGGTCGTACACCATATAGCCGCTCGGTACGTCCGTCTTGTCAAGCTTCACCCGGCACTCCTTGCCATATTGCAGAGTGCTGAGCCTGAGCGCGCCGTTCACCGTCTTTACCTCTATCGGGCAGCCGTATTCCGCGAGCTTCCCTCGTATGCGGTCAGCGATGGCGTCCGCGCTGGAATAGGTGCGGAGGTCCTCGTCCGGGTCGAGCAGGTCTATTCTCAGCTTCTCCTGATGGGGTTTTCCATCGCTGTCGTACCAGCCTGCGTCAAGGACGAAATAGTCGTTCCTGCCGCGCTCTATCTCCTGCCCCGCCGGGATCTGCCGCGTTCCGGTCAGCACCGCTTCGCTGTTCACGAGGTCGCTGTATTTGCAGATATCGTATATGGGCGAGCTGATGCGGTCTATCATCAGGAAGTTGCCGGAAAGTCCGGTCATCGTCATATCGCTCTTTATTCCGATGATGTTTCTGCCGTTGACTGTTTCCGCGACCGCTTCCATCTTGCAGGGAAGACCGGCGTTCTGGAATTTCTCGTTCATCTTCGCGACAAGCTCATCGCGGGTATACTTCCCCGGATCTATCTTTATGGAATATTTCGTGTCGTCAGTGTTGCCCAGCCGGAACTCGATAACGTCATTCTTGCGCGGCGTTATCTCCAGCCTGATGTCCGGTTTCACGAAATTCGTAACGCCCAGCAGGTAGCCGTTGGAATTGCCCGTGACCTTATCATAGAACAGAGACGCGCCGTTTCCGGCTATGTAGTTTATCTTGCCGCCCTCGCACTGCATGGTGAGCTGCTTGTCCTCGTTGACGCCGACTATCAGCGACAGGTCCTGCTCCCACAGCCCGTCGTCTATCTTGTCGGCAAGCTCCTCGGCGGTGTAGGTCCCCGCGGGGATATCCACGGTGCACTCGTAATCCGAGCCGTCCTTGCTGACGCCGATTATAAGCGGGGAGTTAGTGCCGTCGATGGTGACCCAGCCCTCGTGGGTAAGGCTCCCCGCGTCCTTTTCGTACTCAGGGAGGTGCTTTTCGAACAGCGGTATGCCGTTGAACTCCGCGGAATCAGTCACCTGCCCCATCTCGTCGATCAGCTGCTGATATTCAAGGTCGATGGCTTCGCGGTCGAGACGGTCGAGTGTGTCGTTCGCAGCCTCTGCCGCAAGCTCTTTCATGCGGTGGAGCATATTATGAAGCTCCTGCGCGCAGCCGTCCACGGTGTCGAGGTAGCTTATCCCATCGTTTATGTTGCGCTGACCCTGACGCAGTCCGCGGTCGATGGCGCGCAGCTTTTCGGATATCGCAAGCCCCGCCGCGTCGTCGGCGGCGGAGTTCACGCGGTACCCGGAACTGAGCCGCCTTGACGCCTGCGCCAGCTTCGACTGCGCTTCGCTCATGCGGTTCGCCGTTATCATTCCATCGCTGTCTATGTACTTCACATTACATCCCCCCGGAAGATTCATGTATAATTACCATTTAAATTATATTACATTTTCTGATAATTGTCAAGTGGTGAATGCTGGGGTGCATACACCTGGCATTGCAGGCAGAGTAATTGCGCATAAAACAATTCAGCAACAGTATACAAATAACCGTCCGAAAGTCCGCAGATCGGCTCCCAGAGCGGTTCGTAGATTTCACGCCGGGAATGATTCATCCATTACAAAGCAGTCAGACGAGTAACGCACATTTTATATATCCGTTTATTTAACGGATAGATGAGATTAGGGTGTATAATGAATACAGTTCATTGAAAACAGAATAAACAGCGAAAAACCTGACCGGACCCAGGAAGGGCGTTCCGGGGACGATGACCGATAATCAGTTAATGAAAGACAAAAACTGACCAGAAAGGGTGAGAAGTGAACGAAACCAATTTTCAACAATATGTAATAAAATTTAGCAGCGCATATTGACACATAGCTAAAATAAAGATTCAATATGCATACTCTTACAGACTCTCTCTGGCGATGCCGGAGAGATTCTGTTTTGCGAAACAAAGCTATTCAGCGCTCTTGATACAGGAGGGAAAACATGATGATCAAAACCGGAGCCACACTGTCAGACCTGTACAAAATCGAAGATAGATTTTCCGCAGGCGGGTCGTCGATATGGAAGGTTCACCATAAAATATGGGAAACCGACATATCAATGAGAGAGCCTGCCGGAGAATGCCTTTCCGACCCGGACAAACTCGGCGGATTCTTGAATATATGCAGCAGATGGGCGGAGATGGGATTCCACCCGAATATTGTTCCCTGCTATTATGTGCGCGAAATCGACAAGGTGTCCTACGTTTTTTCGGAATGGTGCGAGGACAGGACGCTCTCATCAATGATATGCGACGGAAGCCTTTACACGGGAACGGACAGTGAACGCGATAAGCGCATCGCAAGTATTGCTTTTCAGTCAATGCTCGGCATTCAGCACGCGCACAAAAATAATATCGTCCACGGGCGCATTGACCCCAAAAATATCGTTGTCAGCGACAACGGCACAGCACGCCTGACTTATTTCGGCAGCACAGAGCCGGAAACAGACGAATACTCCGCATTGTACCTGGTGCCTGAACAGTCTGCCAGTGACGCCGAAACAAAAAACTGCGGCTTCTGGTCTGATATCTATTCATGGGCATTATCCGTTGCCGAAATGTACTGTGGAGAATACTTCGGGGAAGCTGAAACTGAAGACCGCTTCGCCGCTTCGAAATTGCTCGCGCTTTCCAGAGCCGATATCTCCGGTGATCTTTGCAGCATGCTTATCCGATGTCTGGACAAAAACTGCGGTCTGCGTCCGTCCGCCGATGAACTGATTTCATTTCTGGAAAAGAAATTTGAAGCAATATTATCGGACGACATTGCTTTCTGCCGCGTCAATACAGAATACACCGAGGATATCCCGAACGCGCTGAACAACAAAGCACTGTGCTGCCTTGACATGAACGACCGCGCCAAAGCCGAAGAATACTGGAAAAAAGCCGCACTATGCCAGCTGGATAATTCCGTTGCCGTCTACAACTACAATATATTTCTGTGGCTGAACGGCAAAAAGAAAACCCCCATTCCCGGAATGGCATTTATGAGCCATTCTCACAAGCTGCTGAAAGACTGGATGTACGACGAGATACACAGCTGCTGCGGCGCCCGCGCAAAAGCAAGGCTTATGCGCAGAACACCGTTTGACGGATTTGTAGATCTCAGCGCAGAATACCCTGATATCGACTATATCTGCTTCAGCCGGGACAGCAGGCAGATACTCGCCGCCTCTAAAGCAGAAAACTCATTGAAGATATGCGAGATTTCTTCAGATGAACTGATTCTTGATATCCCATTAAGCGACGGACTCCCTGAAGAATACAAGGAAAATTTCTGCAAACCGATATCCTGCTGCCGCGGAATGTCCCTGACAGCAGACGAGCCGGACAGCATTTGCTGCTTTGTGAAAGACGAGAAATCGTCCAGGATAATCGGTTCAGTTCTGTGCAATTATCCGTCCATCTCAGCCGACCCCGGAAACCGGTACAGCTTCAGCCCCGACGGGAAAATGATAGCAGTCCCCGATTGCGGAAACGACGGCATTGCCGTCTATTCCATACCGCAGAACAGCCAACCGAGAATGCCGCTCTGCAAATTCGGCGCGCCTGCCGAACTGCTGGACAGGAAAAGGCGGTTTCTCGAACTCAGAAAATTATTCAACGATTCCATGAACAAAAAGGACTACAAAATTGCAGCCCAAGCATCAAACAAAATGTCCAGACTGAACGTGAATATAAGCGAGTGCGTTCAGATGAAAGCCCGGCTGCTTCCGGTATGTATGTCATGCCATTATGTGCCGCTGTTAAAAATGACGATCCCTCGTGGGACAAGTCAGCTGAGAGTCAGCTGCTGCGGAAAATATGCCGCATACCGCGCCCCGTCAGCATTGCACAGTATCTGCATTGCCGCCGCACATTGCACGAAGAATGAGAACGATGTCACCGGCGTTGATTTATCAGACGAAGACGAGATCGTTGATTTCTGGTTCGACAAGCAGGAGAACCTCTGCATAATGCATATGCGCAGAAAAGAACGCGAATTTGAAAAGGCGCCGCTGTTCCTTACTGTATTTGATACCGCGCACCGGAAAAAAGAAACTGATCTTATTGCATTCTGTTCGGGAAAATATCTCCGCACCGGTCATGACGGCCTCCCGCAATATGAAAAATCAGACGTGGCAATAATCGACCGGAAGCTGTACGCCGAGGCAAGGAACGCGCCCTACAGCGCCCGCTCCATTGTTCCGTCAAGGCTCAGCCATTATTGCAGAATGCACCGGCTTTCCGCCCGGGAGATATCGAAGGACTATACCGTTCTGACTGCGGAAGATGATTCAGAGATCCTGATTTTCCATGTCGATTATGACCTTATTTATGACCCTGAAATCGACAAAGAATTTAACAGCTGAGGTTTTTTCCGATGTGCAGGATAGTACCGCCCATGTATATCAGCGTGATTTTATTCCCCTTTTGGTTTTTTCGATACGGGAATCATGCAGTTTGATTTTCTCCATAAACTCGCTCTCCGTTCGGGCAGCATTTTCGATCATATTCTCTCTTGCTGTACGCCTGAGCCGTTCCGCATTGTCTTTCGGAGACAAAAAATACAGACCGAACTCGTCCGGCGCGCCCTCCGGGAATTTTTCGTTATTCTCATCGGGGTAGTTTTCATACAATTCCAGCTCATGACTCATTTTCCGGAACTCATCAAACGCCTGTTTTACGGAATTGCACTGCTTTTTCACCAGCATGGTCAAATCCATACTGCCTTTCTGAACGGCTTCATCTGATGTCACATTATTCAGCACTCCATAAAAAGATATAATGCAGACATAGCATATATCCACAGCATTTCCGTGCGTGACGCATTCCTTGAATCTATTTGCACCGACTAAGTATATCCCGCCGCCGGTCCTGACGTCAATATACAGCGGAACGAATGCGTCTGCGCAGCCGTTTTTCCGAAGGCTGTCATACAGCCCGGAACACTTTTCGAGATATTCTTCGTCAGCTTCCTGCACCGCGGCGTTCTGAGTGAACTCCTCGCTTCCATTATGCAAATAAAACTCATACAGCATCTCAAGCTCGTCAATATAGCCGTCTTCCCCGCACTGCCTGTTGACCCCGCGAAGCCGCTGTAATTCCTCCTCATTCCTGCCGGAACGGAAACCCAGATTATAAAAATAATCGCTCACGCAGCCCATCAGAAAACGCCGCGCGAAAAGCTCCTCCGCCTTTTCCATTTCTGCGGTCTCCGTCATATTCTTATATTTAGCCGGGCAGTTTCCGCCAAGCATTCCGGTGAGAACTGCGCAGTATTCCTGAACGGTCATAACGCCGAATCTTGTCACGGCAAGGTATGCGCTTCTCAGCAGAGTGTATTTGTCCCTGCGCTTCCGGCGGGAATAATCCAGCACGGAAGCGCGGCTTCTTCCCAGATTCTCTGCCCTTATATCCTTGTGCTTCTTCAGGAAAGCACAAATAAAGCTGTTCTTCCGGTCATCTCCGCTGCGGTTTATATAGTCGTTCCACAGAACTTCATGAAAATCATTCCTGTCTTTTATCATTTATCCACCCGCTTTCGCGCCGCTCATATTTGAAGCCAGCCTGTTAATGCGGTAATATATCCCCGCAAACTCCCCGCTGTCCGACAGGCACGACATACCATGCGAATACAGAAAATAATCAGCCATAAGCTCCACATCGCTGAACAGACGGCAGCGGTGATATATGTCAACGCTGAAAAAAAGCTCACGGAAACGCAGGTATTTCCGAACGAATGATTCCGGACTGCCGAATGCATTTATCCATTCTTTCCGCTTTTCGTTCTGGACCTCAATTATCTCCGCGTCATTTTCTTCCCAGTCGTCTGTGGACGCGTATTCACTATCCGGAGGAAGTTCCTCAGAATTAATTTCAAGTTCTTCCTGCGATCCCTCCGCTGTCTTTTCCATATAGTCATGGTATTCCTCAACAGTATCGAACCCATATATCTTCGCTTCGGCAAGTTCATATCGTTCTTCCGCACTGATATAGCGCTCGTGCGGTAATGTCGCTGTGATATCACTGCCGGTCAGCAGGCAGAATGCAAGGTCGCAGCTGCGGAAAAAACCTCCGTCGTTAAATTCATTCCAGAACGTGTTGACGCCGGGAATGCAGTCGTGCATGGAAGCGGCGTATTCGTAATCAGCCAGGGTTTCCATATCCGTCAGGTGAAGATTGTTGGCATGAAGCGCGATATCAACTATATCCGCGAAAGTTACCGCGTTCCTCACCGGATATTTGTCCTGCTCGTTATATTCCGATATTCCCCTGACTGCGCAATACAGGAAGCACTCGCACATCTCCCGATAACTGCCGCCGTCCGGACCGCTGACCACACCGGAAACAAGCTCGTCAATAAAATCCGCCAGCCTGACCTCAGACAGCCTGCCATCTGTATCCGAAACAAACGGAAGAAAGCTGGCGTCTCGTCCCAGGGCGCGATTTCTGATATCCCTGAACTGTTTTTCCAGCATGGATTGCCGCGCCTTTAATTTATAGATATCAGTTTCTTTTGTGTTCATTATGATCACCTCAGTACGGAGCATATAATACAAGTAAATTATAACGCTTTACATTCTGCCTGTCAATAAGTTTCCGTAAAAATAGCGGAAATAATTTATTTCATGTTATAATACTATGGTCACCTCTAAAAACCTCATGTGAGCGAAAATGTGCAGTGCGCACCATCTTCGTCTGTCAACGAGCGAAATTTCTGATGTGACGGCGTCCATGCCGTCACTCGGTTATTTCGCTCTGCAACATCGTGTTGCACCTCCTCGTAAGGTATACAGCCTTACGGCTGTGGGCTTGCTTGATTCAGGACCTCCGCAGAATCCGGAAATTGTCATTATCAATCAATGCATATTCTTATTTGTGCACTATTGACAGATTTCGACAAAATGCCGATCCGAATGCAATGCAATATTCCTAATATCCCGAAAACACCCTCGTCGGTCAGCTCCTGTCAGAAATGATTCAGCCTTTGTCCGAGCCCTCGAGATACTCGGCGCTGTCAACATGTTTCTCAGTGAAATGCGACAAGACAGACGAAAAAATCGCAGAAACATATTGAAATATAGTATATTATGTGTTAAAATATAAGCACATTATTTATGTCAGGAGTTGAGATCATGAGCAGCGACTGGAACTTTCCCAGCAACAATTTCGGCACGGTAAGCGGTATCGGCGAAGCCGGAATAGAGACTTTCAAAGGCTCGCCCTACCGTTCCCTCGCAAGGGAGATATGCCAGAACTCCCTCGACGCAAGGCTTGATCCCGGCAGGCCGGTCAGGGTCGATTTTTCGCTGTCGCACATTGCCCCCCGCGATATAATGCAGTTTGATTCTCTCAGGGACGCTTTTAGATCCTGCCGCAGCTTCTGGAAAGAACAGGGCAACAAGAAAACCGTGGATTTCTTCTCCAGGGCGCTGAGACGCGCCGAATCCGACAAGATACCCCTGCTGCGGATAAGCGACTTCAACACCACCGGACTTACCGGTTCAGACAAGGAATACAACTCCCCATGGCAGAATCTCGTAAAGGCTTCCGGAGTTTCGTCAAAAGGCGGCTCGTCAGGGGGCAGCTTCGGCATCGGAAAATCCGCTCCGTTCGCCTGTTCGGACTTCCGCACCGTTTTTTACTCAACGCTGGACAGCAACGGTCTGAAAGCGTTCCAGGGAGTTGCAAGGCTGGTCTCGTTCCGGCAGAAAAACTTTTTAGGCCTGGACTCGGACAACATGACCACCGGCATGGGCTTCTACGGCGAGACCAGAAAAAATACCGCAATACCGGACTGCATATCCCTCGACCGTAAATTCCGCCGCCGGACAAGCGGCACCGATGTGTTCATTGCCGCGTTCTCCGAGGGAAAGAACTGGCAGGACGATATCGTCAGAGCGGTGCTTTCAGAATTTCTGATATCCATTTTCCGGAACGACCTTGTGGTCAGCGTGGGCGATGTGGAGATATCATCGAAAACGCTGCCTGTGCTCGTGGAAAATTACCGCGAGGCTGTCCCGGACGTCTTCAACTATTATCAGGCTATGACTTCGGACAGCGCTATAGTAATAAGCGAGAGCTTTCAGGAACTGGGAACGATAGAACTCCATCTTCTCATTCAGAAGGACCTGCACCGCAAAGTGCTGATGTGCCGCAGCAGCGGAATGAAGATATTCGACCAGAATCGTATTTCAGGCACGATATTCTTTGCAGGAGTATGCATTCTGAAAGACGAAAAGATAAACGCGTATTTCAGAGAAATGGAAAATCCCCAGCATGACGCATGGGAACCCGAACGCCACAGCGAACCCTCCGCCGCGAAGAAAAACAAACAGGCTCTGTACAAGCGGCTGAAAGAGATAGTTCAGCAGTACGGAATGCAGACCACTCTGGAAGAAGTGGACGCAGAGGGAATGGGCGAATTTCTGCCGGACGATGAAGGAATATCCAACGGCGGCGAGAAAACCGAAACAATAAGCAGCGTCACAAAGGATTTTGACGTCTCAATTTCAGATATTCAAACGGGGCAGAAAGGCTCCGAAAGCTATGCCGATTCCGACGGCTTCCCCGCTGACGATGGAACGGGAATTGCCGAAGGCGAAAACAGCGGCGGCACCGGAAGCAAGACCACAGCCGACGGAGAAAATAATTCCGAGCCGGGAGCCGGCGGTTTCGGCAGCGGCGACGGCGACGGGGCAGGCACGAACGGCGAGGGCGCAAATACTTATCAGGTCGGCATTGAGGACCCCTTTAGCGATTCTGTCGTAAAAAAGAAAACCGAAATGCGCATCATGCGCGTAAGGCTTTTCCTGACCGACCCGAAGCAGCACCGCTACCGGCTGATATTCACGCCGTCCAAAAGCGCGCAGTGGGGATATCTGCAGTTCCAGCTTTCCGGAGAACAGAGCGCCGTTGACGTGAAGGTGCGGGATTCGTTCCTTGCCGGCAGCGGGAAAAAACTGTCCTGCCATGATAACGAAATAATTCTCGGGAGCTTTTCCGCGGGTCAGCGGCAGTCGGTGGATTTCACCATTGATTACGCAGAGCAAAGCTCGATGGAGGTGAAACTGTATGGATATCAGATCTAAGCTGTATCCTTATCCGGTGCTGTCCTCAGCGAACGACGACTACACCGGCAGCAGCTTTACTTTCACCCCGCATATCAGCAAGGGTCCGCGGGAAGTCGTGTTTGATCTCACGATGGATCTGCAGGACAGCACGCTGCAGCAGCTTATCGACATCGGACAGGCTGAGTTCGTGATACATATAGAGTGCCCCTACACCGCATTCCGGGAGATAATCAAATGTTCCTCTGAAAACTGTTCGCGGCACATCGTGGAAAGCAGGCTCAACGGAAAGGTCTCCGTATGCGTGTTTATTGTCGCAAAGCATGATATATGCGGCTACACGAATCCGGCTTTCAACGCGGACTACAGCGATATCAGCTTTGATATCGAGCGCGGCGGGATACTCGCGGTCGGAGGTCAGTGCAGCGTTGAGATCACCAAGGAGACCGATGAACTGACAAAGGTGCCGTCCATTTTCTCGATATGCAGGAGCGCGATGGATTCGGACGAAAGCATGAAGATAGATCTTGACGGAGAAAAAATCGCGATCACGCTGTGCGCCGAAAGCTTCAGCAATTACCGCGTTATGTCAGCTTCCCCTGCGTATCTGCCCGTGTTCCATTCGATACTTATTCTGCCGGCGCTGATATATGTGTTCGAGACGCTGAAGCGAAGCGGCACGGAAGATTTTGAACAGCGCCGCTGGTTCAGGGCGATCCGCAGAACGCTCTCCACACAGGGACTGAAGCTGGACCAGACCACACTTGACACCTACGAATCATTCGAACTGGCGCAGAAGCTGCTGGAACTTCCGGTCAACAAGGCTATAACTGCGCTCGCACAGCTTGGCGACAGCGTGGAGGACGAACAATGAAGCTGCACTTTCTGAAATACGACGCACTGACTTCCCTGCGTGCAAACGTTGAAAACGACCTGGATAAATACCTATTGCCTGCCAACGACTGGATATATGAATTTTTCGGCGATGAAGAACCTTTCGGAGAATTTATGACCACGGTAGGAGATATCAGCCTGGTGTGCGCCGAAAAGGAACAGGGAAAGGCTGACGTACAGAACGTTATCACGCTGTATTCAGCCATGATGAACATAACGGATACACAGGCTTCCGATGAACGGCTGTGGGCGGGAATGTGCCACGGCGATATGTGGGAGTTCGTGAACAAGCGCTGGGAAACTTCCACATCAAAGAAGATAACAAAAGAAGACGTGCTGTCGAGGTATTTCTACGGTCAGGGCAGACGGCGCTCGCTGATAACCAACACTCTGGCGAAGCTGTGGTGGGTCGGCAGGCTGACATACGACCCCGACCGCAAAGACCCTTTCGAGCTTACGCATTATTTCGAAGATGATTTTTCAAGAAAGACGCTTATTTTGTTCTCAAGCAACTACATGAGCAGCAAGCCGGTCGCGCTCGGGCTTCTCAGCGCGCTGACCGAACTTGAGCGCAACACAGCCTCCAGCAGCAGAGAACGCAAGCTGATCTATCAGGAGGCTTCAAGATACCTCAATATCCTCGGCGGCACGATGATACTTGACTACTTTACCAAGGAAGAGATAGAAGCCCGCGTGAAGAAGCACATTCTCAGCATGAAAAAGTCTGAGATGACCGTGTGACGCGGCATACATAATTGCGCTTATCCAAAACGAACATCCCCGAACGGAAAACTCCGACGGGAGGTTCATTATTTTAGAAAAAAACCGCCCCCGTTGCCTGAACTGGCTCCGGTAGCGGTTTTCCATCTGTATCTATCGCTTCAACGTCCCACTGGATCACCGTCATGCCCATGCCCTCCACCGTGGTGATGACCGTGTCGTCATACTCGCCGTAGGGCGCGCGGTAGAGGGTAGGTTCCCTGCCGGTGATGTCCTTTATCTTCGAGGACGCCGCTTTCGCGTCGGTGATGAGTTCGTTCACGTTCATGCCCTTGACGTGCGGGTGCTGGTCGGAGTGGTTCTGTATCTCGTGACCCGCTTCGGCGAACATTCTGACGTCCTCCGGGTAGCGGTCGCACCAGTCGCCCGTCACGAAGAACGTCGCACGCGCGTCGTACTCGTCGAGTATGTCTATAAGCTGCTGGGTGTTCGAGTTTTCCCACGCCACATCGAACGTGAGCGATATCTTATTGTCGCCGCGCTCCACGCTGTAGACCGGTATCCGCCGCTCGCTCGCCTGCGTCCCCACCGAGGTGACTATCGCCCCTATCCCCGCCGCTGCGGTCGCCGCCGCGAGTATCCCTATCGCGGTCAGGCGTTTTATTTTCTTTTTCGTGAATGTGATCATACGCATGATTTTTCCTCCCTGCTTATCAAACCCGCCGGATATTCCTCCGGTCTTCTGCTGAAATATATGCGCCGTCCGGGACAAATATGACAGGCTTTTCCGCCCAAAATACAACATGAAAAAATTACCACTGAAAAAAAGCAGAATTTATAAAAAAACATTTGACAAATACAAAAAAATGTGTCACAATAGTAGTATATCGCTTTTTGGACATCTGGAAGTATTTTACGGAGTTGATAAGATGAATTTATTTAAAAGAATAACCGCCGCCGCATTATCGGCAGTCATGATAGCCGGCACCGGTCTTTCCGCTTTTGCGGAATCTGACGGCGTTTCTGAGATAAAAAGCGGGGACGGCTCCTCCATAATCGTGGTGGATTTCAGTGATGAGACCTCGGTGATAGACCCCGACGCTGGCACCGGAGATCCCGGAAGCACATCGGTGATAGAACCCTCCGGCGAAAGCACCGAAACTACAGTCATCCACGCTGACGACGACACCATTTCCGGGCGCGCGGACAGCGTGCTTGACGTATCGAACCACATCTACTCGCCCATCGACACCACCGGGTGGACTGAATGGGACGGCAAGACGAAGCTTCAGAAAGACGCCAACTACTACATAACCGGCGAAGTCAAGCCGCGAATGAACTTCTCAGTCCCCGCCGGAAGCAGACTACTGATAAAAAGCGGCGCGAAACTCACCGTATACAAGGGCAGGTCGCTGAACGTAAAGGGCGTGCTCACCGTGGAGCCGGACGCGGAGCTGATGAACTCCGGCACGATGACCGTCTTCGACAAGGCGGGCTTCGAAAATTACGGCACCACAAAGGCAAGCGTCAGCGCGCAGATGCGCTTTGCGGGGGACTGCATCAACAGAAGCACAGGTTCGATGGTGATGTCAACCACCGTCAACATCTACAAGAACGGCACGCTGCTGAACTACGGCGAACTGAACCTCACCACCAGCGCCGACATGAAAGTCACAGGCGATTTCCAGACCTCGGAGACCGGACGGCTTCTCTGCCACGGCAGCTTCTCAGTCACCGTGAACGGCAGAACGACCCAGGCGGGTTACTTCTCGCTGACCGGCAGCGTTATCAACAGCGGCGTGTTCGTCTTTGAGAAAACGGTGAGATACTACAAGTCCAAATCCGCAAGATTCGCAGTTTCCAAGAGCAGCCGCCTTATCGACTATCGCTACTCCGGCTCGCACGTTGCCCCCGAACCTGACGACAACACCGGCGGCGACGACGGGGACGCCAGCGAGGACACCACCGATACCGGGATCAAGGGTATCGACGTTTCATACGCGCAGGGTGCCATCGACTGGGAGCGCGTAAAGGCTTCCGGCGTTGAGTTCGCTATGCTCCGCGCTTCGAGGGGTCCGGTCAGCGACACGCGCCCCGCTTCGGAGGACACCACGTTCAAGTACAACGTGACCGAAGCGACAAGAGTGGGGATACATGTCGGAGTTTACCACTACCTCTACGCGCACACCGTTTCGGACGCGAAAAAGGAAGCGAAATTCTTCATCAAGACCATCGCGCCCTACAACATAACCTATCCGGTTGTCCTCGACGTGGAGGAGCAGAGCCAGGCCGACCTCGGAAAGAGCACGCTGACGAAGATAGTCAAGGCATTCCTCGATGAACTCAACGCCGCGGGTTATTACGGCATGCTGTACTCCAACAAGTCCTGGCTGACCTACAACCTGGATATGACAAAGCTGACAGGATATGAAGTCTGGCTGGCGCAGTGGAACACCGTACCCACCTACACGGGCGATTTCGGCATGTGGCAGTACACCTGCAAGGGAATAGTCTCCGGCATAGACGGCTACGTTGACCTCAACCTCTCCTACAAGAACTACGCAAAGATAATCAAAAAGGGCGGGTACAACCACCTGAGTTAATATCGGAATAACAAAAAAGCAAAGCAGGATCATTCACTGCTTTGCTTTTTTATTATTATGTAGGGGAGGGGCTTGCCCCTCCCCTACATTTATTGTTTCTTGGCGCAGAGATGGGGTTGTCCATACCGTATTCAAAACGTGCAACGGGCGGGGCATGCGCCGTCCCTGCGTTTTTGCGCAGAGATGGGCTTGCCCCGCCCGATTCTAAATCAGAAATCCGGTTTTACCTGTTCCGCTCTTTCATAGCGCGCTCTATCTCGCGGCCTGCGGCGCGCTTCGCCATGTCGTCGCGCTTGTCGTGGAGCTTCTTGCCCTTGCAGAGTCCCACCTGCACCTTTACCTTTGAATCCTTGAAATACATTGATACCGGCACAAGCGTGTAACCGCCCTGCTTAACCTGACCGAACAGCTTCAGTATCTCCTTTTTGTGCATGAGGAGCTTCCGCGTGCGGTAGGGGTCCTTGTTGAAGATGTTGCCTTTCTCATACGGGGAGATATGCATGTTGCGGATAAAGGCTTCGCCGTTCTCTATGGATATCCAGGAATCCTTTAAGTTCACGCCGCCGTTTCGTATGGATTTTACCTCCGTGCCGAACAGCTCTATGCCCGCTTCATAGCTCTCGATGATGAAATATTCGTGTCTTACTATGCGGTTCTCTGCTATAGTCTTTGTGTTCATTTTACCTCCGTGAGGCAGCTGTTAGTCGATACCCACGATGTATTTCAGAATTACGACAGCGTCGTCTGCTCTTACCCAGCCGTCGCCGTTTACGTCAGCGGCTGCTTTCTGCTCGTAGGTGTCGAGCGTGGACTCGCCGATGACAGCCTTCAGGATATTGACTGCGTCCAGCGCCGTGCAGTTGCCGTCGCCGTCAACATCGCCGGATACTATCAGCGAGTAGTAAACATCGCTGTTGGGAGCGGCTGCCTTCATTCCGGTAGCGATGTACTGGTTCTCAGAAGCGGCGGTGCCGTCTGAGTTGGTTATCTTGATATAGTCGCCGTTCTCGATGTTCTCGCGGAAATCTGCAACGGTGTACTTCTTCTTGAATCCGGCGGCTATGGTGCGCTTGTCGTTGTTGATGACGAAGTTGGAGGATATCATCTGGAAGTTCTGCAGAACAGAGCTGATGAAGTAATCCCCGCCCTCGCTGAAACTGGTGGTGACTGTGCCTTTTTCAACGGTGACTTCCCTGATGAACTCGGACTTCTTTGTGGCGGTGTTCCACTTGTAGAGCCTGTAGTCGCCGTTCTTGTATACCTTGGATACGTCGAGGGTCAGTTCTCCGATGCCCGGGAACGCTCCGGTCTGCTTGAACGAGATGAGCTGATAGTCGCTCGCGGAGCCTACCTCGAAGCGTATCTGCTCCTCGTGATCGCTGGAATAGAGCACCTCGGCGTCAAAGTCTGCGGGCTTGGTAACGTCGGTGCCGACGAACTTCCAGCTGTATCTGTAGCCGTCCCTGGTGGCGCCGCTTGCGGTCACGGACTTATTCTCGCCGTAGACAGCCTCGAACTGCGCCTTGGTTATCATGCCCGGCACGGACTGCTTTGTCGGAACCAGCCCGTTCTGCGCGTCCTGGAAAGCCTTGATCGCCTTGTTTGCGTCCTCAAGGGAGGTGGAGGTGTTGGTGGAAGCCTCGGTAAGCAGGTCGGTGGCGTCTGAGAGCGCCTTCCAGCTTTCTACCGTGTATTCCTCCTCCTTATAGGTCTTCGCGATGGTGAGCAGGTCGGTGAGTATCTTCTTTGTGCCGGAGTTCACACCGTCAACGAGGTTCTTCTTCGCCTCGGTCAGGCTGTCGTAGGCGTTCTGGAGCATGGTGCTGTCGTTGTTGCTGTAGTCCAGGACAGCCTTTGCAGTCTTCAGCTGGTTGGAGAATACCGTCCAGCTGTTCTCGGTGTATGTATCCTTGGTGAGCTTCTCGCACTCGGAGATGAGGGTCTCCAGGCGGAACTTCACGGTGGTGGGGTCGTTTCCGTCGAGGAAATACACCTTTACAGTGGTCTTGATGTTGGTGTTGTTGCTGATATTGGAGCCGTAGATAGCCAGCGAAATGGTACCGGTGACATTGCCCGCCTTGCTTACAACGCCGTTAGTGACGAACTGGCTGAAATCGATGTCGAACTCGATGTTCTCATTCCTGAGGTAGTTGGTGTTGTACTTCTCGCTCTCGGGGACGTTATAGGTAGGCAGCGCCGGGTCGTAGAAATACTCGGGCAGCAGGCTCTTGTCGCTGAGGGTCACAGTTGACAGCACCTTGTCCTTGAACGCATTGATGTCAAGCTCGGTGAGGGAGTCGCCCACGCCGAAGTAGTAGGTGTCCGGAGTTGCCATCAGGTGGCGCTGGTTGGTGGTGTTCAGCAGGTTGTTGCTGATGTTCTTGGTGGAGATGTTCAGCGCGGAGAACCACGCGGGAACGCTGGTCAGGTAGTTGCTGCTGAGGTTTATGCTGGTCAGCGCGATGTCAAGCGACAGGTCGAGCGTACCGATGGAGTTGCTGCGCAGCTTGTTGTTGGAAAGATCCAGCGTGCGCATGCGCGGCATGTACTGGATAACGCCCGGTATGGATTCGAGTCCCATTCCGCTGAGGTTCAGCGTGGTGATACGCTCGAGGTTGCCGAAGGTGATCTCTGTGTAGTCCTTTACGTTGGTCGCGGACTGGATAGCCTTGATGAACTTCTCATTCGGTTCGGTCTCGCCGGCACCGCAGAAAAGGCTCGCGTCATAGTACCAGACTACGTCGTTGGAGTCGTAATCCGAGCTTATCGCGGCGAAAGAAGCCACGGGCATGACGAACTGCACCGAGCCTGCGGTAAGGCACCCTGCGATGACAGCGGCGGCGATCCTCTTGTTGAGTTTCATATTGATCCTCTCCTTTTAAATATATATATTCCTCAATTTTTTCTTTAAGCGCCGCGGTTCCCCGAACGACACTATATTCATTTTAAGTATACCACAATTTTTCGGTTTTGGCAATAGGCTAGATAATATTTTTCCCTGAAATTTCAGAAAAAACGTAGGGGAGGGGCTTGCCCCTCCCGTTGCAGGCGGCTTCAATATGCGGGAGGGGCAAGCCCCTCCCCTACAAATCAAAAAGCAAAGCGGGGAATAATCCTGCTTTGCTTTTTTACTATCAACGCACTTTTGTGATCCCCGCGGAGCGGGGACTGAAATTACGAATTTAGTTAAAGTTCCCCTGCCGGGTCTCTTTCAGCTGTTATCAGAAATCAATATCGTTGACCGCCGAGTTAGCAAGCTGCAGTTCTTTCTTCGGGACGCGCTTCAGCGGGGAATAGACGAACTTCTTGCAGGAGTCGTAAGCCTTGACGTCGCCCATCTTTGAGCAGTGTATCCTGTCGCCGTCGCCGGCGGTGCCAAGCTCGCAGTATTTGCAGGAGGGCTTGATGTTGTTGCCGAAGAGCTTCTTTTTTGCCATATTAATTCCTCCAGTCGGTTTCAGTTAGCAGGCTTTCGCCTTTGTAAACATTATATCACAGCCGTGCCGAATTGTCTACCACAAAACACGAACATTTTTCGCCAGGAAATTTGGCGATTATGCACAAATCACTTATCGGTCCCCCGCCCCGCGGGTGCGATTTTCGCCGCCGCTATTGACTTTTTGCGAAAAAGATGTATAATAAATATGTATGCGTATTCCATTATGGAACAACTAAATTTTAACTAAAGAGGACAAACATTATGAAATGGACTGGACTTAATGATCTCCGCGAGAGCTACCTCAGCTTCTTCGAAAGCAAGGGACACCTCCGCCTGAACAGCTTCCCGCTGGTTCCGCAGGGCGATAACTCTATCCTGCTCATCAACGCGGGCATGACCCCGCTGAAAAAGTACTTCCAGGGAATCGAGGAGCCGCCGCGCCACCGCGTGACCACCTGCCAGAAGTGTATCCGCACCCCCGATATCGAGAACGTCGGCAAGACCGCCCGCCACGGCACCTACTTCGAGATGCTCGGCAACTTCTCCTTCGGCGACTACTTCAAGCACGAAGCCATCGCATGGGCGTGGGAGTACCTCACAAAGGTCCTGGAAATACCGCCGGAGCGCCTGTGGGTCACCATCTACGAGCAGGACGACGAAGCCGGAGACATCTGGGCTAACGAGGTCGGCGTGCCCCGCGAGCGTATCATAAAGCTCGGCAAGGCTGACAACTTCTGGGAGCACGGCAGCGGTCCCTGCGGTCCCTGCTCTGAGATACACTACGACCGCGGCGAGAAGTACGGCCATTTCGACCACATCGGTCAGGACAACTTCGAGGAAGTCGGCGACTGCGACCGTATCATCGAGATATGGAACAACGTTTTCACCCAGTTCGACAACGACGGCCACGGCAACTACACCCAGCTGAAGACCAAGAACATCGACACCGGCATGGGTCTGGAGCGTCTCGCATGCGTTATGCAGGACGTTGACAACCTGTTCGAGGTGGACACCGTTCAGAATATCCTCAAGAAGATAAGCTCCATCGTGGGCGTTGACTACAAGGCAGACCCCGTAAAGGACGTTTCCCTGCGCGTTATCACCGACCACATCAGAAGCACCACGTTCATGGTAGGCGACGGCGTTCTTCCCTCCAACGAGGGCAGGGGCTACGTCCTGCGCAGACTGCTCAGGAGAGCCGCAAGACACGGCAGACTGCTCGGCTGCACAAAGCCGTTCCTCCACGAGGTATGCGACACAGTCATCAACGAGAACCTCTCCGCTTACCCCGAACTTGACGAGAAGCGCGCCTACATCAAGAAAGTTATCCAGACCGAGGAGGAGAGCTTCGCGAAGACCATCGACAAGGGCACCGAGATCCTCGGCGAGATGATGGAGAAGCTCAGAAACAGCGGCGAAAAGGTGCTCCCCGGCGCTGACGTATTCAAGCTGCACGACACCTACGGATTCCCGCTCGACCTCACCAAGGAGATACTCCACGAGAACGGCCTCGAGGCTGACGAGGAGGGCTTCCAGGAGTGCATGAAAGTCCAGAAGGACACCGCCCGCAAGAACAAGAAGCTGGGCGGCGGCTGGGACAACGCGAAGAACTCCGCGCTGGACGCCTACAAGACCACATTCGTGGGCTACACCGAACTCGAGAAGCAGACAAAGCTGCTCGCCATCGTGAAGAACGGCGAGGTCTCCGAACTCTGCGAGGAGGGCGACGACGTTTCCGTTATACTGGAGGAGACTCCGTTCTACGCTGAGATGGGCGGTCAGGTCGGCGACTGCGGCACAGTGGCTTCCGGCGACAACGTCATCGAGATCGCCAACACCCAGAAGCTGACGAACGGCGCTTTCATCTCCAACGGTAAGGTGGTAAGCGGCGGATTCGCGGCAGGCGAGACAGTCACCGCAAAGGTGGACGCAGAGAAGCGCGCCGCTACCCAGCGCAACCACACCTGCGCGCATATCCTGCAGGCGGCTCTGCGCCATGTCCTGGGCGACCACGTTCACCAGGCAGGTTCCTATGTCGACCCGTATCAGTGCCGCTTCGATTTCAGCCACTTCAGTGCGGTAACTCCCGAGGAACTGGCTAAGGTCGAGGAGTATGTCAACAGCGTCATCATGGCGGCTGTTCCGGTGGTCACCGAGGAACTCCCCATCGAGGAAGCCAAGAAGAAGGGCGCTATGGCGCTGTTCGGCGAGAAGTACGGCGACGTTGTACGCGTTGTTTCCGTGGGCGATTACTCCACTGAGTTCTGCGGCGGCACACATCTGAAGAACTCCTCCGAGGCGGGACTGTTCAAGATAGTTTCCGAGTCCTCCGTAGCAAGCGGCGTAAGACGTATCGAAGCCGTTACCGGCATGAACGTGCTGAACCTGCTCAACTCCATGAAGGACACCCTCGCAAAGGCTTCCGACGCGCTGAAGATATCCAACTCCAGCGAACTTGTACACCGCTGCGAGAGCGTAATGAGCGAGCTGCGCGAAAAGGACAGGAAGATAGAGAGCATGGCTCAGGCTGCGGCTAACGCTCAGCTGGGCGACCTCGGCGCAGGCTGCCCCGAGGTAAACGGCGTGAAGATAGTCACCGCTGCGCTGGACGGCACGGGTGCGGACGGTCTGAGGAAGATCGGCGACTCCCTCGCGGACAAGTTCGACTGCTTCGTTGCAGTCCTCGCGGGAACTGCGGACGGCAAGAGCAGCATTCTCTGCAAGTGCTCCAAGAGCGCAGTCGCAAAGGGCGCAAACGCAGGCACGCTGGTTCGCGAGATAGCGGCTGTCGCAGGCGGCAAGGGCGGCGGAAAGCCCGACCAGGCTATGGCGGGTATCCCGGACGCTTCCAGGATAAAGGACGCGCTGGCTGCCGCAGCTGATATCGCTGCGAAGTATATCAAGTGATCACCGGCTTATTTAAACAGCTTGAAATGTCGTTTTCTTTGGTTCACGGGGAAAACGGCATTTTAGGTAATGGGCAAAGTTAAATTATTGTTAATACTTGGAGGCACTTATGGACGAGCAGAAAATTGCTGCTAAGCATTCCGAAACCGGCGTGGAATACGTCCGCGATATGGTGGAGAACGGATTCCTGAAGAAGGAATATATCCCACCGGAAGAATCCGCAGGCTTCGACAAGCTGGAGGAATCCGGCACGCTCCCCGAGGGGGTCTACCCCACCACCACGGACACCGGACTGCGCGAGTACTGCCGCGTGAGCCGCTGCCCCGACATGACCGATGAGGAAATAGACCGCCTCATCGCACTGCGCCGCTCAAAGGATATCCACACCATCAGGAACTGGATAATCTTCTTCGGCGTAACGGCGGTCATCGGGCTTGCCGTTGGAGTTATCTCCGTGTTTATACGCTAAGACCGGCAATAATTCCCTTGCAACCTTTTTGACTGAACTATTGTATTATTACAGGAGGACAAAATCATGAACGACTGCTTATTCTGCAGGATAATTTCCGGCGATATCCCCTCGACCAAGGTTTACGAGGACGACCAGATATTCGCGTTCCGCGATATCGCGCCGATGGCTCCGACCCACATTCTTGTCGTGCCGAAGACCCACATCGCGGGCGTTGACGAAATTACCCCCGAGAACAGTGCGATAGTCGCGCACATCTTCGAGATGATACCGATAATCGCGCGCGAGGAGGGTCTCACCGGCGGCTACCGCGTAGTCAGCAACATCGGCGAGGACGGCGGGCAGACCGTTCGCCACCTGCACTTCCACATTCTCGGCGGCAGGAAACTCTCCAACGAGATGGCGTAATGGCGAGAGGACCGGTATTTGCGCTCACCGCGGAGGCGACCCTGCGGAGCGAACTGAAAGCGGGCAGGCTGCGCCCCGTGTACTTCTTCTACGGCGACGAGGACTTCCTCACCCGAACGTATGTCGATATGCTGATAAACGCCGCCGGGGCGCGGGAGGGCGACGGGCTGAACCTGCTGAAGCTCCGCGGAGTCCCCGACCTGGACCGGCTCTCGGATTTCCTGGAGAGCGTCCCGTTTTTCGCGCCGAACAAGGTCGCAGTCATAACCGACCTCGACCCCGAGGATATCCCGGTGGATATCTTCGAAAGCAAGACCGTCAAGGGCACGAAAAGCCACTCGCTGCTGTGGCTCATCGAGAATATCCCGGAGACCTCCGTGCTGGTGTTCGCTGAGACATCGCAGCCCATTGACGACATGAAGCCCAAGGCGAAGACCAAAAAGCTGATCTCCGCAGTGGAAAAGTGCGGCGCAGTCTGCCGCTTCCCGCTGATGGGCGTGAATGCAGCCGCGGGAATGGCGGCGAAGAAAGCCGCGAAGTCCGGCTGCACCATCTCCCCGCAGGACGCGGCTTTCCTCGCGGAGCGCTGCGGCTGCTCGCTGACCCTCCTCCAGACCGAGGTGGAGAAGCTGTGCACCTACCGCCGGAGCGGTACTATAACCCGTGAGGACATCAGCGCGTTAGTCCCCAGAACGCTTGACGCAAGCGCCTACGACCTCTCCGAACTGCTGTTCCAGGGGAACTGCGGCGCCGCGCTCAGCATGCTGGACGACCTCTATCAGCAGCGCGTGGAGCCGGTGCTTATCCTCGCGGCGGTTTCCGGCGCTTTCGTGGACTGCTTCCACGGGAAGCTCGCCGTGAAAGCCGGAAAAAGCTCCCAGCAGGCGGCGGCTGATTTCGGCTGCTTCGGCGGCAGAGCTTTCTACTTCGGCAAGGCGTGCACCCGCGCCAGAGGACTTTCAGACGGCTACCTCAACGGCTGCATGGATATTCTTTTCCGCACAAACCGCCTGATGAACTCCTCAAAGACCGACACACGCATTCTGCTGGAACGCGCGTTTACGGAAATTTCCGCTCTGAAAGGCGCGCGGGTATGATTCGCGTCAGACAAGCAATAATAGTAGAGGGCAGGTATGACAAGATACGGCTCTCCAACATCGTGGATACGGTGATAGTCTGCACCAACGGATTCTCCATCTACAAGGACGCGGAAAAGCAGGAACTTATAAAGTCCCTCGCCGCGAAGACCGGAATAATCATACTCACCGACAGCGACAGCGCGGGCTTCCAGATACGCTCGTTCATTCGCAGCATCGTGAAAAGCGGCGAGGTGCTGAATGCGGTCACGCCGGATATTTTCGGCAAGGAGCGCAGGAAGCTGCAGCCCTCGAAACAGGGGAAGCTCGGCGTTGAGGGCATTCCGGACAAGCTGCTGATACGATCGCTGAAAAACTGCGGCGCTGAAATAGACGGCGAAACTCCCGCAGGCGCCGAGGAGCCGCTCACCCGCGCCGACCTGATGGAACTGGGGCTTATAGGCTCCGATAACTCCGCGGAGCGCCGCCGCAGGCTGCAAAAGCGCCTGGGACTGCCGGAGCTGCTCTCCGCAAAGCTGCTGCTGGAGACGGGGAACAAGATGTTCTCCCGCAGCGAATTTATAGAAGCCGTCCGCAAGATGGACGAAGAACAAGATGAATAAAGCGCGGCGCAGGATAAAGACCGTAAGTGCGCGTTGTTTTGTTCAGCAATTCCAAACACTGAAGGGGCATTTATGGTATTTTCCAGCTTAACATTCCTGTTTGCGTTTCTTCCGATAACGCTGATACTTTACTACCTCGTGCCGAAGAAAGCGAAGAACGTCGTCATTCTGATAAGCGGACTCGTTTTCTATGCGTGGGGCGAACCTGTCTACGTTCTGGTGATGATCCTCTCCACGTTCATCGACTACACCGCCGGGCGCATTATAGATAAGTACGACGACCGACCGAAGGTGCGGACTGCCTGCCTGCTGGTCTCGCTGATAATGAACATCGGGCTTCTCGCTACGTTCAAGTACCTCGGGTTCATAATCGAAGCGCTGAACGCCGGATTCGGGCTTGCTATACCGAACCCCAACCTGCCGCTGCCTATCGGTATCAGCTTTTTCACGTTCCAGTCGATGAGCTACACCATCGACCTCTACCGCCGGCATATAAAGGTGCAGAAGAACGCCGCCAGCTTCATGGCGTTCGTGACGCTGTTCCCGCAGATCGTCGCAGGGCCTATCGTCCGCTACGAGGATATCCAGAATGAGATAGACGAGCGCACCATCACCGAAAAGATGGTCGGGGACGGTATCTCACGCTTCATAGTCGGGCTGGGCAAGAAAGTCCTCATCGCAAACAACATAGGGCTTCTCTGGACCGAGATAAAGGCGCTGGACTACGGGGAGCTTTCCGCAGTCACCGCGTGGCTCGGCATACTCGCTTTCACGTTCCAGATCTACTTCGATTTCAGCGGATACTCCGATATGGCTATCGGCCTCGGAAGGATGATGGGCTTCCATTTTCCGGAGAACTTCAACTACCCCTATATGTCGCACAGCGTTTCGGAGTTCTGGCGGCGGTGGCACATCACCCTCGGCGACTGGTTCAAGAGCTACATCTACTTCCCGATGGGCGGAAGCCGCAAGGGTCTCCCCCGCACCATAATCAACCTGCTGGTGGTCTGGACGATAACCGGTATCTGGCACGGCGCAAGCTGGAACTTCATGCTCTGGGGCACCTATTTCGGCATACTGATAGTGATCGAACGGCTGTTCCTCGGGAAGATACTGGAGAAGATACCCGCGTTCTTCAGCTGGCTGTATACGTTCGTGATGGTGGTTTTCGGCTGGGTTCTGTTCGACGCGGTCGCGCCCGGCACAGTCGCTTTCGGGGACGTTTTCGGTCAGGTGTGGACGTTCATCTCCGCCATGTTCGGCGCGAATGGAACGTTCATCGACAACACCGCGGTGAACTACCTCGTAAACTACGGAATAATCTTCGCTGTATGCATTTTCGGCAGCTCCGACGTGCTCAAGAACGCTGCGGAATATATCCGGAAAAAGGCTCCCACATGGGTGCAGTACGGCTTCCCGGTGGTGGATACAGTCATCATGCTGGCCTCGATAGCGTACCTCTCCACCTCTAACTACAACCCGTTCCTGTACTTCAATTTCTGAGAAAGGAGAAACAATGGATAAGAAAAAATTCCGCATGACGCCCGCGAAGCTCACCGCGGCGATTTTCGCCGTGATACTGCTCGCCATTCCCGCCGCGACCATAGTTCTCCCGAAGCAGGAGCGCAGCGAAAACGAGAATCGCACCCTCGCGAAGTTCCCGGATATAGTCAACCACACAAAGATGGACAAGGCGGAGAACCTCGGGGACGTCCTCGGCGCTATCCGCTGGGAGGACATCACCACCCGCGACGACGACAGCTGGATGGATAAGTTCGAGACCTATTTCTCCGACCACCTCGTGGGACGCGAGGACTGGGTGCGCGCCCGCAACGAGATGGAAGTTCTCGCCGGAAAAAAGGAGATAAACGGAGTCTACACCGTGGACGGTCAGATGATACAGGCTTTCAAGTCCTACGACAAGGACACGGTCGAGACCACCCTCAACGCCGTCAACCGCTTCGCCGAGAACCACCCGGATATCCAGTGCAGCTTCATGCTCGCGCCGACATCGCAGGAGCTTTTCAGCTCGAAGATACCCTCCTACGCGGGCTACCTCAGCGAGAAGTCGTTCATCGACGAGTGCTACAAGAAGATAAACGGGCTGACCACCATCGACTGCCTGAGCTTCCTCTCGGGTCACGGCTCCGACTACGTCTACTACCGCACCGACCACCACTGGACCAGCCTCGGCGCTTACTACGCGTACTGCGCGGCGGCTAAGACCCTGGGCTACAGCGCGTATTCCCTCGACCAGTTCAACATCGAGACCGCAAGCAGCAGCTTCCGCGGCACGCTGTACTCCAAGACGCTGGATAACTCCGTCACCCCGGACAGCATCGACTACTACCACCTCGCCTCCGGCGACCCGAAGATAAAGATGACCGTGTTCGACGGCAGAAAGGAGACCGTTTACGACAGCCTTTACGTCCGCAGCTACCTCGACGTCAAGGATAAGTACTCCAGCTTCACCGGCAGCAATTCCCCGCTCGTCACCATCGAGACTGACGTGGACAACGGCAAGAACCTGCTCCTCATCAAGGACAGCTATGCGCACAGCCTCGTGCCGTTCCTCGCCAACCACTACAGCAGGATAACCATGGTCGATATGCGCTACATCAACACCGACCTCAACAAGTTCATCGACCTCGGCGAATATCAGCAGGCTATGTTCATGTTCAACGCCGTGACATTCAGCAGCGACCTCGACATCAGGAAGATCTCTATGACGAAATAAAATCACTCACGACCCTCCCGCCCTTTAATGCGGCGCGTCCATGCGCCGCTGGGGGCGGTACGGGCAGACATCCTGTCTGCCCCTCCCGCTTTTTATTGCGCGGCAGGATTTCATTGCGGAATTTATATATGCGGGCGGAGCAAGCTCCGCCCCTACATTTTTGTAATTTAATAACTACGCGGAGCATTCCGGAATCATGCGTAGGGGAGGGGTTTGCCCCTCCCGCCCTTTAATGCGGCGCGTCCATGCGCCGCTGGGGGCGGTACGGGCAGACGTCCTGTCTGCCCCTCCCGAATATCGAAGCAGTCTGCATAATGAATATA
>JAGAJA010000125.1 GCA_017829075.1 Oscillospiraceae bacterium
ATTTATCACGAACTTTTCAATGCCCCGCGCTATGCGCCGGAGCGTGTTCTCTGCGAGTGGCTTGTCCCGCTCGAAAATGCTCTGTGCAGGTATACTCCAGTCGATACACTCAGCGGCGGTGTGATATGGCTTCAAGCCCTTGCCGTTTCCGTGCGTAGGCGGCGGGAATACGATGGGCTTCCCGTCGCACCGGGCTATCAGGTAGAAGCGTGTGCGCGTTGTCGGCGCTCCGTAATCGCAGGAGCGGAGTATGCGGTATTCTGCGTTATAGCCCAGACCCTGTTCAATCCTTGCCGCTTCGGGACTGTCCGGACTTATCTCCAGCGTTGCGCACATCTCCGTGAATGCCGGATGGTCGTGCGGGATTCCTGCTGTGAGCGCCTTTATAAAGCCGTCAAAAGTTTCTCCGGCACGCTCCTTTATGGGTTTGCTATCAGCCCCGAGAGGACCCCAGGTGCGTATCTCCGGGACGTTCTCCAGCATTATGACGCGCGGACGGACTTTCAGCGCCCAGCGTATCGTTACCCACGCAAGACCTCTGATGTTTTTGTCAACGGGCTTCCCACCCTTTGCTCTACTGAAATGCGTGCAGTCCGGGGAGAACCACGCCAGTCCGACCGGGTTTCCGGCGCAGGCTTCCACCGGATCTACCTGCCATACGTCCTCGCAGAAGTGCCGCGTGTGCGGGTGGTTAGCGCGGTGCATTGCGATGGCATCGGGGTCGTGATTTATCGCGATGTCAACGCTCCGACCTGTCGCCATTTCTATGCCTGTGGAAGCTCCACCGCCTCCGGCGAAATTATCTACTATCAGTTCCACTTGACTTTTCCTTTCGCTCATGATATAATGAGCTTGTGAATTATTTTGTTTGCCGCTTCCCGAATTGCCGTTCAGGAGCGGTTTTTCTTTTCCCATGAAATAACCGTCTGTGGTGCGCAGCCGAATCCGCGCTTTATATCCCGGAGCGACAGCCCCTCGCGGTGCGCTCTGAGTACTTCTTCGCGGATATCTTCGGGGTAAACGTGCGCGCCGTATCTCCTTACAGGTACGTCTGTTTCACGAACCCACTTGCGGACTATCGCATGCGAGCAGCCTATCGCCTTAGCGCATGTCCTCAGACTGTTTCCTCTGCGGTACAGTTCGACCGCTTTGTCTCTTTGCTCTGGCGTGTACACGTCTTGTCCTCCTTCCTGTCAGGAACGCTCCCTTGAACGACCACACCGCGATTATCGCCAGGACCATCATAAGGAAATCGTGACCGTCCATCGTGTAGTCAATGCCGCCGATGGCTGCGGCTACCGTTCGTGCGAAAAGCCCCGCGAACATTGCGATTATGTAAGGTAAAGCTTTCATCTGAGTGCCATTTCCCTTTCTGTCCGGCTCTTTAAAAGGTACCGGAGATTGTCGTAGTGATTTTTACTCGAGGCTTTCGCCGCGAGAATAGCCCCGCGCTCGTTCTGCGTAAGGCTTCCCGAATCCACGGATTCCGCGAGCAGCGCTTCCGTGAACTCCATCGCAACGCCGACCCAGCGGAGCAGCTCGGTGCCGTCATTGGCGCTCAGCATTTTGCAAAACTCGGTGTTCAGTTCCGCAAGCTTCTTGCTTAATTCAAATGTTGTCAGCATGGGGCCCTCCGTTTATCTCTGCGATGTCTGCCGCTATCTCGGCTATCAGGGCGATTCTTTCCTGCTCGGTCATGTTGCCGCCTCCTCCAGCGCCCCGAGGCGCTTCATTATCTGTCCTTTGTCGTAGCGGTAGTTCTTGCCAACCTTAACGGCGGGGAGCTCGCCGCTCCTCGTCAGCGTCCGGACGTGCTGGACGGTGAGCCCGAGCAGGATTGCAATGTACTCGCTGTCCATGACCTCCGGCGCTTCCGCCCACGTTCGCGGCGGGCGGCGCTTGATTTTTGCCATGTGTTCCTCCTTTTTACTTTCGGGCTTCGTTCTCAGAAGCGAACAGGTATTTCATGTCCGTGTCCGGGAAAAACATATCGTGTATCGCATACATCTCGCTGCGTGTAAACTGAGATTTTTCGGTGATCTTGTGCGACATGGCTTCCTTTGATATGTCAACGCCCTTTGCGATTTTCCGGCAGGACAGCTTTCGCCGAGCTATCTCTGTTTTTAAGTTCAGCAGCATTTCTTTCACCCTCTTTCGTTGGTTTCCGAATATCATCTGTTGTGAGCGACCAGCGCCGCTCCCTTGATCATGTAGTAGATTTCCTGCCTGATCTCGGGCGGGAGCCGCATGAGCATTCCGCAGGTCTTGAGCAGATCTTCCGGCTTGTCCGTCATGGATTCGCAGATTTCGAGGAGCTGCTCCTTTGTAAGCTTCTTTTCTGACATATGTGTCACCTCCTTGTGCTCGCCCGGGGTTGTGACCGGGCTCCCGCATTACCGGGCTTTCGCCCACACGTTTTCAAAACTCGTTTTGTTCGTTTTGCATTTACATTATACACCCGTAACGGGTATTTTGTCAAGATATTCCGATGTAAAAAAATGAACAAATTGAGTTAAACGTTTTTGTGTATTATTTCACTTGAAATATACCCGTTTCGGGTGTATAATATATAATGTAAGGAGGTGATAAACTTGAAGCTTAAAGAATTAAGGAAAACTAAAGGCGTATCACAGGAACAAGTTGCGAGCGCTCTCGGCATAACGTTCCGAGCCTATCAGAATTACGAGTATGGGCAGCGTGAACCGAATATCGAAATGCTCAACAAAATGGCTGATTATTTCGGCACATCAGTCGACTACCTTCTCGGTCGTGACACCAGCGAAAAACCAGCAATTGACCTTCTCGCCGCTCAGTTTGATATGAGCGCGCTGGAGCAGGAGATCATCAAAGGCTATCTCGATCTTCCGGAGAACATGCGCGACAACCTGATGGACTTCCTTGAAAGGGCAGTCCGGAAGGTGCAAGCAGGATCTATTCCGACGCCGATGATCGCCCGGAGCTCCGATGACCGGCCGCCCGGGGTCATGATGCTGACGCCGGAGCAGAAAAAGCGCCTGGACGAAGCTCCGGACGAAACGCAGAACCCCGACAATGACATCTGATAAAGCGCTATAATTCGACTTCCGCAGGGTACAATATCCTGTGGAGGTGAATTATTATAGATTCCTATAAGCTTTATAAAGATGCACGCGACGCGTCGTGGAACTGCCTTATACGCACCGGAACGTCGGCAATGCCGGTTAAGGTGCTGAAAGTGGCGGCGTTCTATGGCATCAAAGTCGTGAAAAACAGCAGCATTCAGGTGCTGAAACCAGAAATCTCCGGCTGTACGTTGCTCGACAGTTCCGGAGCCTGGCAGATAGTGTATCGAGATGAAGAAGTCCGGGGGCGCACGCGCTTCACTATCGCGCACGAGCTCGGGCATATACTGCTCGGCCATGAGCTCAGCCCGGACAAATCCGGACATTATCGGACAGCTTCGGACAGGCGCGAACCTGCGGAGACCCAGGCGGACGAGTTCGCGGCGCGGCTCCTTGCTCCTGCCTGCGTGCTCTGGGGACTGGAGTGCTACGAGCCGGAGGACATCATGCGCGTCTGCGACATCAGCAAGGAAGCGGCAGAGTACCGCTCCGAGCGAATGAAAGTACTGCGAGATCGCGGGAAGTTCCTCACATCGCCGTTAGAGCGGCAGTTGTTCGAGGCTTTCAAGCCGTGGATTGAGCAGCAAAAAAGCCGCCCCGGATAAGGGCGGTGTTACATAAATGAGGTAATTATTATGGTACTAGGCTTGTTATCATTACTTTTAGGTATAGGGCTGTTTATATTTGGTTTTTCGCACAACGCTGCTCCATCTCTTGTAATAGGTTTGATCTTAGCTGTCTATGGAATCGTCAGATTATGCACCAAATGCACCGGAGTAGTTGCACCGACTCCCGGAAAACAGGTCGTATCCGGATTTTATTGCACTCACCTTTCAGGACTTCCGCTGGGCGAGGTTAGGTGCTTCGCCCGTGCATATGATACCAAAATAGTTTTCAAAAAGGAACAGAGCACATTTGAGCTGCCGTATGAGAAGATAGTTTCCGCCGAGATTGCCGAGAGAAGCAAGCTGGTAGGCGCTTCTGCCGGCTCGGCGGTCGCGGGAGCTATAATGTTCGGCGCTCTGGGCGCTATCATTGCTTCGCGCCCCAAGAACAAAAAAGAGGATATACTGATAATAACCTATGTTTCTGACGATGAAAACAAAACAATAGTCGCTGCGGTTGACATCTCTGAATGGGGTGCCGCGAACAAAGCGGTAAACGCTATGAAGAAAAATATAACAGTATCCCAGAATGTTGTACTTTGAGGAGGCGCGAACACCATGTTTAAAGACGATTTCCGCACATTCCGGAACAAAGTACAGCAATATTCCGACAAGTTCGACACCATGACCGAGGAAGCCACGAAGAACGCAATAATCATGCCGTTTCTCGTTCTGCTCGGCTATGATGTGTTCGACCCGGAGGAAATCATTCCGGAGTACACCTGCGACGTTGCCGGAAAGAAAGGCGAGAAGATAGACTATGTTATCCTGCATGACGGCGAACCTACCGTTCTTATCGAAGCCAAGCGCGCCGGGCTTAAACTCCAGAAACAGCAGCAGGGTCAGCTCTATCGGTACTTCTCAACAAACCGCTGCCGTCTTGCAGTCCTGACAAACGGAATCACATACAGCTTTTTCAGCGATATCAATGCCCCGAACGTTATGGACGATGAGCCTTTTCTCTCTTTCAACATTCTTGAAGATGACGAAGAACTGTTTCTTTCGTCTCTGGAGCAGTTCCATAAATCAGTTTTCAACGTCAAGGACATACTCACAAAAGCTGTATTTCTGAAATACCTCAAGGTAGTTGAACAAACGCTCCGCAGTGACCTTATCAACCCCAGCGACGAGCTGGTCAAGTATTTTCTTTCCCGCCCGGAAATAAAGACCGGAAATCGCATTACCGCGCAGATGATAGACAAGCACCGCGCAGCTACCAAAGAAGCCATGCTGAAAGTCATGGGCGCGGTGATATCCGTGGATGCTGCTCCGACTGAGCAGGTTCCTCAGAGCGGCACCGGGGTGAACGATATCATCAGCAGTCTCCCAGCCGGAAATGAGTATCGTGCTTCTGATGTTTACGGCGTGACGAATATTCAAGTGGTGCGTGACGGAAAAGCTATAGGCAGGCTCAGAATTTCCACCTATCACGGAAAGCTGAGATATGACTACACAGAGCTCGGCGGCAGCGGGAAGCTGCACTTTCTTACTGGTGTAGATGAATGTGAAAAGTATCTTGATCCAGCTTATACATAAAAAAAGTCCCCCGCCTGCGCGAGGGTAAACATATAAAATAATAACAACAAAACGATTTTGCGGGCACTTTCGCGCCTACAACACTATTATAGCACGAAAGGTCCGCACCTGTCAAGGGAGGACACTATGCCAAGAATGAAAAATACGCCCCGCACGGACGGACGAGTGCAGTCCCGGGTGTACATCGGCGCTGGAGCGGACGGCAAGAAGAAATACAAGTACGTTTACGCTGCGAACAACAAGGAACTTCAGGAGAAAGTCACCGAGCTGAAAACCAAGCTCGGCAAGGGAATCGACCTGTTGTCCGAGCACGACAGCCTTGATTCGTGGGGGAAGCGCTGGCTCAAAAGGAAAACAAACCGCGTGTCCGAGAACTGGGCGAAGGCGCTCGACATTAACTATCGCAAGCTGGAGCCGCTCCTGCACATGGAGGTAACGGAGCTCCGGCGCATTGACCTGGAGGACGTGCTCACCGACCTTGCCGCTCAGGACTACTCCGAGCGCGTAATAAAGGCGGTGCGCGATATAGCCTCCGGAATCATGGAGATGTGCGTAGAAAATCGCGTGATAGAGTACAATCCGTTCCGCGCGGTGGAGCTCCCGAAAGTTCGCCAGAAGTCAGAGAACGAGCGGCGCGCACTTACTCCCGAGGAGCGGCGCTGGATAGAAGAAACTCCGCACCGGGCGCAGACGGCGGCTATGATCATGATGTATGCGGGGCTTCGGCGTGGTGAGTTGATTCCGCTGCTATGGAGCGACATTGACCTCGAAAAAGGCACCATCAGCGTGAATAAATCCGTTGAAATGCTGGACGGGCACCCCTCGGTGAAATCCGGCGGCAAGACGGAGAACGCGACCAGAATCGTGTATATCCCGCAGGTGCTGATAAATTACTTGAAGCCGATAGCAGGGAACCGCTTTGAGCTGGTCTGCCCCTCTGCCCAGGGGAAAATGCTGACCGATTCCGCGTGGAAGCGCCTGTGGAACAGCTACATCAAGGACCTGAATCTGAAATACGCGGATTTCGGGAATTATATCGTAGACGGAAAGCCTATGGAGCGCCCGACAAGCAAGTGCCGCCCCGGCGGTGTTCCGATTCTGATTCCACAGTTTACGGCTCACTGGCTCCGGCATACGTTCATCACGCTGATGTACCTTTCCGGTGTCGATGTTCTCACGGCTGCGGAGCAGGCGGGGCACTCCGACGTAAAAATTACTATGGAAATATACACACACCTCGACGCAGAGTACAAAAAGCGCACCATGGACAAGCTTGATTATTATGTTGAGTATGGGTGTCAGATGGGTGTCAAGGATTCCGATAAATCGCAGTCTAAAGCCAATGTTTCATAGCTTCCTACGATACACTCCCGGGGTGCGCGCGGGCGGTCGTTGAGATGGCTGCGGAGCATGGCGTGAAGTTCACTCCGGCAGGCTCGACCTACCCCCACGGAAACGACCCGCAGGACAGCAATATCCGGCTGGCTCCGTCTTTCGCAACTGTCGAGGAGATAGAAAGCGCAGTCACGGTGCTTGCGCTCTGCACGAAGATCGTAAGCATTGACAAGCTCTTAAAGTGAAAAAGCATAGCGCCTGACGAATTTATCAGGCGCTTTTGCCGGTTTAAGGAATAAATGGAGAATTGATATGTACATCAGCTTTGACTACTACCGGGCGTTTTACTATGTCGCGAAATACGGCAGCATTTCACAGGCGGCGGAGGCACTTATGAACAACCAGCCCAATGTTTCCCGGACGATAAAGAACCTCGAAAGCGAGCTTAACTGTACGCTGTTCGTGCGTTCCAGAAAGGGCGTTGAACTGACCCCGGAGGGCGAAATGCTGTACGCCCATGTAGCCGCGGCGGTGGAGCATATCCAGTCCGGCGAGGAGGAAATTTGTCTTGAGCGGACGCTCTCAAAGGGCGTTGTGACGATAGGCGCAAGTGAAATCGCACTGCGGTGCTTCCTGCTTCCGGTGCTGAAGGATTTCCGGCAGAAGTACCCGGGGATACGTATTCGCGTGTTCAATCACTCCACGCCGCAGGCGGTTTCTGCGCTGAAAAACGGGCTTGTGGATATTGCGGTGGTCACTACTCCGACCGGCGAGCTGAACTCCCTGACATCAAAGGAAATATGCGAGGTAAGTGAGATCCCGGTGTGCGGAACGGCATTTTCACAGCTCGCGGGAAAGAAGCTGAGCCTTTCGGAATTGTCAACATATCCGCTGATTTCGCTGGGAAAGCAGACGAAAACCTACGAATCGTATTCCGAATGGTTCCGGAAGAATAAGTGCGATTTCACGCCTGATATCGAAGCCGCGACCGCCGACCAGATACTCCCGATGGTGAAGAACAATCTTGGGATAGGCTTCGTGCCAGAGGAGTTCCTTGAAGAATATCCTGATCAGGGAATTATCCGTCTGGAAATTCAGGAGACCGTACCCTCGCGCCAGGTGTGCTATCTCAGGAAAAAGGGTCACACCATGAGCGTCGCCTGCCGGGAAATGGAGAAGATGATTTTATCCGTATCCGAATACTGAGAAACAAAAGCACCTGCCAGGATACTGATGTGGAACCTGGTCTTGTCCCTTTCAGAATACGAAACAAGACCTTTCGTAAGATATGCCCTTACTTTAGATTTTGACCCAATAAACGAATATTGTCCTGAATTTCTTAATTACCCTAATACCGTAACAGTGTATGATTCGGTGATGAAAACAAGGATACTTGAAACAATGGGGTATATTCTGACCGCCCATACGAACGCAAAAAAGTTCTTTGTTTTGCCGGTGTGGGCAATTCCGGTAAATCTCTATTGATAAATCCTTTATTGCTACCGATAGTATCTTTAGTGCAGGGATGAACGAACTTGGATTAAAATTCACCCTTGGATATATGAACGGAAGGCATTTAAGTATCTGCTTTGACCTTTCAAGCGCACCTATAACCAATAGTGCGGTCGGTGATATCAAAATGCTGACCGGTGGGGATACAAAGTTCTGTGAGAAGAAACAGGCAGCCATGGTAAGAATGGAGAAAACCACACGGTTATTATTCTCGACTAATCATGAAATCACCACAGTATATCATGATCAGGCTTTTATGGACCGGTGCTGCGTTGTTCCTTTCCTGCACAGTATACCTGTTGATAAACAGGATCCATTTCTGTTTGCTAAACTGATAAATGAGCGTACAGCTATTGTTAATTATGCGCTCAACGCTTACATTTCACTTCGTTTAAGAAGATATGGAATGGGTGTGGAATTTACTGGTGAAGCAGAGGCACAGAAACAGTATCATGAGTATTTTCACAGATAAAGTATAATAGTTCTCTGTGATTTGTGAACCACAAATTTTGTAATTATATATTATCTACACTTAAATACTCAATTGTGAGACCAACCCCAATCTTGTGTAAACTCCATAAACAGTGTATAATAAAAGCAAACGAATGGAGGAAAAAGAACAACTGAGTAAGAGGCAAGACGAGAACTAATCCGAGAGCTGCTGAGCAACGCAGATGTTACTGGGATGGAGGATATCCAGAGGCTGTTCAAGGAAACGATAGCGGAGTTCATGGATGGCAGTCTGGACGCAGAACTTGAAGAAATGCTGGGTTATGGGAGATGCTACCACGCTGCCAGAACCGAATCGGGAACAACAAACAGCAGAAACGGTCATATCCGGAAAACCCTGAAAACAAGCGCGGGAATGGCAGCAGAGACCGCTTGAAAGCGTGTATGCGGTAGTGTTCATGGACGCAATACATTACCACGTTCGCAGTGAAGGTCAGATAGTGAAAAAAGCTGTTTACATAGCGATAAGCGTCAATCTCGATGGCAGGAAATCTGTGCTTGCTGAATTCCGGGACAAGAAATATCCTAAGATCTCA
>JAGAJA010000015.1 GCA_017829075.1 Oscillospiraceae bacterium
GCCCGCGAAGCGGGCTTTTGAAATCCGTTTTTTGCCCCAGCTCTGCCGGGGCAAAAAACACTTCTATCCGCACAACTGTGCGAACTGACAGCTTTGCTGTCAGTGAGTGCGGGCAGTGCGGATGTTCGGCGAGAAAGTCCCTTTAGGGACTTTTTCGACGGTCTGCAATTACGTTTTCTTTTCCTTTTTACTGTCACGAAGCATAAGTATAAGGAACACCAGACTGATCAAAAAGCTAGGGATCGAAGCAATCAATTCATCTGCAATAACCAGCGGACGATTCTCAGGTATACCGCTTAAAAAAAGCTGTCCAATGCCTTTTCCGCCGAAATTGATGGAAGCGTGCATAATTGCGGCAGGATAAATTGAGCCTGTCTTTTTTGCGAGCCACATCAGCCCCATGCCCCAAAATGTGCAGGTAATACACATAGCCAGAATACCCAGATAGGGATAGCCGTCATACTCCGTGCCGAAGTTATGCCCGACGACCGTAAGCTCTGCGTGCCAGAGTCCCCAGATGATTCCTCCGACTACAACAGTGCCTGTCCTGCCCAGCAGCGGCTCCATTTTCTGGTTCATATATCCCCGCCAGCCGAATTCCTCACCAAAGGTGTTGAAAGCCATAAGCGGAACAATAGACAGGGTCAGCAGGACATTTCCGATGATCTGCGTACCGTTCATTCCTCCGCCTATATCGGAAAAATCGCCATTGCCGTATATTATTGTTGCGAAAACACACTCGGCAATGCCCATAGCAACCGGTGTGAATACTGCGATCAGGTAGTATTTTATGTTTCCCTTTAATTTCAGGTGCAGCATACTGTTATGCCATCCCTCATGTGTGAGTTTACGGGTAATGACGTTGGCAAGAGCAGGTCCAAAGCCTACAACAAGAGCGAAAAAAGGCATTTTGTAGGTCTCAAACCATTCGTGATAGCCGACGGTGCAGTTCAGTATAATTGCAGGAATCCACGAAATTCCGAATGCCAGCAGAAGAAAAATGATGAGCCGTTTTGCTTCAAGCTTTTTATTTATCATACTCGTTCACTCCCTTCATGAAGATTTTGCAGGATACCTTGTAGGACAAAATATACGCTCCCACAGAGAAACCAGGGAATATTCCAAGCAGCAGCATTGTAAGGTCGCTGTGGTCGCCTGTCATGAATCCTGCCAGCCATTCGAATACCTTATCCTGAATTTCCCTTGGAATAAACGACAGTACCACTACTGCCACTATGGCAAGGCAAAGTATTATGATAAGATTAACGATACTTCCCTTCTTTTCGCCGAAACGAAGCATCATCGGAATTGCAAACGAATTCTGAAGAATAAGCACAAAGAAAAGTATGACAGATATACTTGTAAAGCTGATAAGCTCTTCTCCAAGGGCAAACCAGCGGATTGTAGCAACAAGAGTTTCAGCAACATAGCTTGAAACGAAATAAAGCCCGCACATAGCAAAGGAAAGTACATACTTTGTGTACAGGAACTTTTTTACACCCATTGGCGCGGAAGCTATAAAATATGCCCAAAGCTTTTTGTCATCGCCGTGAAAAACGCTCATCAGCAAGCCGGCTACACTAAAAAAGCCAAGAGCGATGGACACAATACGAATTACGTCCGATGTCAGCGTTTCGACTATCCAGCCGCCACCGCCGTTTTCCTCGTTCAGTGAAGCAATAGAAATACATACTGTCAGAAAAATCAGTATAAAAAACGGAAGAATTATTACCGCAAAGATACTTTTCTTATTCTGTCTGAGTTCCTTGTAAAGAAAACCCACAGCCTCGCAGTGCGGCGCGGCAGTATCTATCGCTTTTTCTGCCCTGACCTTTGCCTTTTTTACTTTTATGCCGCCCAAATGCGCATACTGCAAGTGATGACGAATAACAGCAAAGTAAACGGCGAAAAGAACAAGAGTAAGCGGTATAAGCCACAGCAGCATTTCGCCTGTCAGCATTGAAATAATACCGAAGGACAAAGGCTCGTTGCTGTCCGAATTAAACAGATCCGCAAAATCAAAACCGACGCATTTCAGTATTACTAAGGCAATACAAACTATGGAAACTACGCAGATCAAGTTGCCCCTCTCGTGCATTTTCGTGTATTCATCGGTATTTCTTGCACGAAGCACAAAAAAGTCGATGATGATTTTTGAAAGCAGTAACAGATCCAGAAACATAAATTGCAAAATCACATATCCGATTTGAAATTGTGTACCTGCAATTGTATTGATTATGAAAACGCAAACCATGCTAAGCGGCACAGATATGCCGAGCGTACCGATAAGGCATATAAGCTTTACTGCCGCACGCTCGGAAGCCGATAAAGGCAGGGCATAGGAATAATTGTGCCAGCCGCTGTTAAGGTCGCTTTTGAAAGTGTCATCATTCGCAAAAACCACCATCGGATATAGCATGATAAGCATAGAAAACATTTCAGCAAATGATTTCACCATATTTTCACTTCCGGGCATTTGCTCAAACAGATTAGTAAACAAAAATGTCCCCGCGATGAAAAAGGCGGAAAATGCAAATAAAGCCAGAAATCCTATTATGTACAGCTTTCGGCATACTTTAAATTCACGGAAAATCAGCGAACGAATTTTTGTCATGAGTTCCACTCCCTTTCGTCCTTGTGAACATAGTAAAGCATAATGTCGTCAAGGCTTGCGGGGTCGATGATCGCGCCGCTGTATTTGTAGGACGCAGACTGCCGGTCGCAGAGCATAACCTCTGCGCCGTAGGTATTCATACGCACGCTTACAATATCTTCCGGATCAATGTTAGAAAGCTCCGATTTATCGCATTTGAGAATACCGTGGCATTCGAGAATGTCATCTTTATATCCCGAAATCAGCATCCTGCCTTTGTCAATAAAGGTTACGCTGTCTGCGATCTTTTCAAGGTCGGAGGTAATGTGCGAGGACATAAGAATAGACCGCTCGCCGTCCTGAAGATACTCCATAAAAATGTGCAGGATCTCATCACGCACAACCGGATCAAGACCCGTGGTAGCCTCGTCCATTACAAGCAATTCGGCATTGTGAGAAAGGGCGCAGGCTATCTGAAGCTTCATTTTCATACCCTTTGAAAACTCGCCGATCTTCTTTTTCATCGGAAGTCCGAAACGCTCTAAATACTGAGTATAAACAGCGTTATCCCACTGCGGATAAATTCCCTCAAATATACGCGCCATATCCTTTGCATTGAAAACATCGTGGAACGGCAGTTCATCAAAAACAACGGAAATACGTTCCTTGATCTCCTGTTCGTTCTGAAGATGATCCAGACCCAGCAGCTTTATTTCTCCCTCGTCAATGTTTATGATGTTCAGCAGACTGCGGATCGTGGTGGTTTTGCCTGCGCCGTTCTGACCGATAAAGCCCATGATCGAGCCTTTCGGCACATTGAAGCTGATGTTGTCCAGCGTAAAGCCGCTGTATTTTTTCGTAACACCTGAAATCTCAATTGCGTTTTCATATGTAGCCATGGTCATTCTCCTCCGTTTACAAGGTCGAGCAATTCGTGAAGCTCCTGCATAGAAATCCCTATCTTTCGCGCTTTATCGCCTGCCTCCATAAGCAGGGATTCAATCTGTTTGATCTGTTCTTCACGCAGCAGCTCTAAATTCTGTGCCTTTACGAAAGAGCCTTTGCCTGTAAACGATTCAATAAAGCCGTCACGCTCAAGCTCCTCGTATGCACGCTTGGTAGTCATAAAGCTGATATGAAGTTCAACAGCAAGATTGCGCATAGATGGGAGCATTTCCCCCTCTTTCAGCTTGCCCTCAAGTATCAGCGTCTTGATTTGGTTTACAATCTGCAAATAGATTGCCTCACCGTTTGCATTACTGATGTTGATATTCATTTTAGTGTACACTCCTTGGGATTAGGGACGCGCTGAATAAAGCGAAGCGTAACAAAATCAGACCCGCGAGTTCCTGCGTTTGAGCGGGTCGATTTTGTTTTATTCAGCGCTTCCCAGGGACGCGCTGAATAAAGCGAAGCGTAACAAAATCAGACCCGCGAGTTTCCGCGTTTGAGCGGGTCGATTTTGTTTTATTCAGCGCTTCCCTTAGGTACCTGCAAGCCTTCCGGACGGCTGTGCAAGGGAAGCACTGAATAAATCTGGTGCGCAGATTGCGAAGTCAGATTTTTCGTCAGATTGTACAACTTGCGGTTGTCGACGTAAGCGAAGCGTATTCAAGTCGACAACTCGTGAGCGCAGGCGGGCTGGTCTGTCGGTCAACCCCTCTGGCACTTGCGTGCCACCTCCCCCGCCGGGGGAGACACGCCCGTCAAGCGAAATTTGTGCAATATGCAAGTTTGGCACAACAAGCAACTGATTCTTTAGCGCATCATGTGACATTTTGCGCCAAACTAGAAAGATGCAAGCAAGATGCGTACCAAGCCGTCAGGCGTGATTTGTTCAGTGTTTCCCAAGTATAAATTGTATAACCTCTATGTATACAATTATATCATCTGAGTTACGGTTTGTCAATAGGTTTTCAGAAATATGTTTATAATACAAAGGAAACCCCGTCAATCAGAACCGGACAAGGAATGCGCGGCAAGATACCCGTCCCAAAAGCGGCTCTGCTCCGTTACTTTGTCGGAGCGTAAGTGGCTAAGTTCTTTGCAGTTCTTTGCAGTTCTTTTCGTGATATGCTGAACAAAAACGAAAGGAGCGAAGGAAATGAAGATACTTGAACGGCTCAACCCGAAGAATACCGTTTCGTTCAGCCGCCCCATTGCTCACGCTTTGGGCTTAAATGCGGCGGTGGTTTACGCTGCGCTGATCTCAAAGCAGGTGTATTATAAACAACACGATATGCTTGACGCGGAGGGCTTCTTCTACTCAACGATTGCCGATTTGGAGGAAAGCACCTCAATGTCGAAATGCCAGCAGAGCAACGCAATTAAGGCATTGACCGAGGCTGGTTTGGTGGAATGCTGCAAGCGCGGTATGCCTGCCCGGAGATGTTTTCGTGTGCGTGATGATGTGGAGCTTCTTGACAGATTTCTTGAACAGGGCGAAGAAGTTATGACCGAACTAAACCCGATTGCTCAGAAGTCGGACGAAAACGCTCCGTCCTGTTGCGCGGAAACCGAACAACAAGTCGGCGATTTTCCCGACAACAAGTCGGCGCAAAACGAGCCTTATACTATAAATCCTAATATAAATAAATCCAAAGAGAATAATCCTAATCAATCAATCCAATCCGGCGGGATTGATGTGATGGATAATGTCGCTGAACGCAATGAGTATCTTGAAATAATCCGCGAGAATATCGAGTACGACTGCTTTTCCGAAAAAGAAATGGTTGACGAGCTGGTAGAGATTATGCTTGATGTTATTTGCTCAACAAAGAAAACACTTCGGGTTCACGGCGAGGACTTGCCGACAGTGGTGGTTAAGAGCCGATTCCTGAAACTCAATCACGAACATATCGACTATGTGCTGACCTCGCTGAAAAAGAACACGTCTGCGGTTCGCAACATTCACGCTTATCTCATCACTGCGCTTTACAACGCTCCGACTACGATTGACAGCTACTACACAGCGCTCGTCAATCACGATATGTACGGTAGTGGGTGAGCGCTAGGATTTCCGGACAGACGCAAGCTGGAGGCTTAAAGCGTGTATCGTATGTTGCCCTTTATTGCGCGACATCGTGTCGCGCTTTTGGGACAACTGCGCTGATATCCTGTCAGCGCGTGTTGAGCTTTGTTGTGCAACATCGTGTCGCGCTTTTGGGGCAACGGCGCTGATATCCTGTCAGCGGACAAATAGCGTACAATCTGATTGTAAGGCAAAAAGAAAGGCCCACAAAAGGCTTTGTTAAGCCAAATGCGAGTCTGATATCTATACAAAACAGCTCATAACGCGGGCGAATTCTTAGAAAATGAAAATGCCCCGACGCGCAAAATGCGTGCCGAGGCAACTCGACTGGTGACCCGTACGGGAATTGAAACAAGCTCCTCGCATTCTGTGACTTTTGGCAACTTGCCAAAAACGGCTCTACAATGCGGTTTACAGTAACTTACGCAAAACACAAATTTCGTAAATTCCCGTATCTTTTTGTAACAATCAGGCCCAAATAAGACCCATAGATTTGATTTTCCATTGGATATTTCTGCGAAGGAGCCGCCATGTTATGGGCGGTTTTTTTGTAATGTCAGCAAGTGATAATCAACTATTCAAGATTTGCTCCGCTCTCCAGTTCTTCGGCGAAGCTCCGTAAACGCTTTTGAATGCACGAGAAAAATGAAGCTGATTATCATATCCCACAGCAGAGCTGATATCTCCTACGGAAAGCTTGGTCAGCTTTAGCAGTTCGGCAGCCTTTACCATACGGTAGTTCAAAAGAAAATCCTGTGGCGATTTGCCCACGGCTTCCTTGAATATCTTTCCGAAATAGCTTCTGTTAAGTCCGCAGACATCTGCTATATCCTCAATGGAAATATTATTCTGGAAGTTATGCTCAATAAATTCCAGCGCTTCGTGAATGTAGAATTCACGAAGCTTGCTGACATGATGAACCTTTATTCCCTCGGTTGAACGGGTAAGATAGTCTATAAATAAGTATAAATGTCCTATAAGATGAAATGGAGATGAGCTGCCGTTTTCGGCAATATAGTTCATCTCCTTCATCATTTCCTCCCGTAAATCCTTTGAGCGCGCCTTATAGACAGGATTATCAAGCGAAAATCCCGAAGCTTCAACTATTGCCTTTGCACGCAGTCCATCAAATTCCACCCAGACATATTCCCAAGGCATATCCTTATCGGCAATATATGTTGTTACCTGGTCGGGGAAAATCATAAATCCCTGCATGCTTTTAATGTAATATTCCCTTGTTATTCCGCTGCTGTCCTCTGCCATAAGCTTGCCTGTTCCCGAAATTACATAGTGAAAAAGATAATGATTTCTTGCCGCAGGACCAAAGGAATGAGCGGGAGAACATTTCTCGCGGCCGAACTGAAAAAGACTAAGGTCAAAAAAACTATGGCAATACCGCACAAAACTAGTAGACTAGAAATCGAAAAAGTGGTATAATAAAGACATGAATAAACAAATCAGTCTGTCCAATCTGAGCGATGAACTTTCACAGGTAAGGACAAAGAAAAAAGAATTTCTGGAACAAATA
>JAGAJA010000016.1 GCA_017829075.1 Oscillospiraceae bacterium
AGCGACAGCGACTCTGATTCCGATTCGGATAGCGACAGCGATTCTGATTCCGACTCGGATAGCGACAGCGACTCTGATTCCGATTCGGACAGCGACAGCGATTCCGATTCTGATTCGGATAGCGATAGCGATTCTGACTCCGATTCGGACAGCGACAGCGACTCTGACTCCGATTCGGATAGCGACAGCGACTCTGACTCCGATTCGGATAGCGATAGCGATTCTGACTCCGATTCGGATTCCGACAGCGATTCCGATTCCGATTCGGATAGTGATAGTGACTCTGATTCCGATTCGGACAGCGATAGCGATTCTGATTCCGATTCGGACAGCGACAGCGACTCTGATTCTGATTCGGATAGCGATAGTGACTCTGATTCTGATTCTGATTCGGACAGCGATAGCGACTCTGATTCTGACTCGGATTCCGACAGCGATTCCGACAGCGATTCCGATGACGACGCAAACTCAACCGATGAAGGCGATTCTGATTCGGACAGTGACTCTGACTCCGATGATGATGATGATGACGAGATCATAGAGATCCCTCCGGAGGACGTTCCCATGGGGTCTGTGCCGGGTGATTACACACCTGATAACCCCACTGATACGGTAACGTTCGATGATGGTACAATTCCGCTTGGAAGCAATCCTAAGATGGGCGTTGAAGCGCCTGTCGGTGCTGGACTTGCGGCGGCTGGTGCGATCGCTGCTCTGGGTGCTTCTGCGGTACTCAAGAAGCGCAAGAAGTAATAATTATCCCTCCCTGGCAACGGGGAGGGATTTCTGTATATAAATAATCCTGCTGATTATTACGGTCAGCAGGATTTTTTATTTCTCAGATTTATTTTTTCCAGGTCGCGGGAGTGAACAGAAGCAGCATCGGGAAAAGCTCCAGTCTTCCGGCGAGCATATCAAATATCAGGATAATTTTTGACTGCATAGCAAAGAACCCGAAATTAGATGTAGGGCCTACCAGGTCAAGTCCTGGTCCGACGTTGTTTATCGCGGCTGTTACTGCTGTGAAATTGGTTATCAGATCGTGGTTGTCAAATGAAATGAACACCAGCGATATCGCAAATATCATCAGATAGGCGACCATGTAGACATTCACGGAGCGCACTGTTTCGTGATCTATCATTCGGGAATCCATCTTGATCTTCTTTATCTGCCGCGGCTGTACCATTGTCTGAAGTTCTTTCGCCATGCCCTTGAAGAGAATTATCATTCGTGAAACCTTGATACCGCCGCAGGTGCTTCCTGCGCAGCCGCCGATAAACATTATAAGCACCAGCAATGTGCGGGAAAGCTCAGGCCACATGTTGAAATCAACTGTGGAAAACCCGGTGGTCGATATCAGCGAGGCGACTGTAAACGCCGCATGACGCAGCGCTTCTCCAACGCTTGAATACATGCCGGAAATATTGATGGTTATTACTGTGATAGATGTTGCTACGATTATCAGGAACGTCCGCAGTTCCAGGTTGAACATTTCGCGCAGCTTGCCGCATAGCAGCAGATAGTAACAGTTGAAATTTATCGCGAACAGTATCATGAATACGGTTATCACTATCTGGATATACGGGGAGAAGCTTCCCATGCTGGAATTAAGGAAGCCGAAGCCGCCGGTGCCCGCAGTTGCAAATGCAGTATTCAGCGCTTCAAATACGCTCATTCCGCCGCACAGTAGCATGATGAACTCCACCAGAGTCAGCACGAAATAGATGGAGTACAGCAGCATTGCCGTTGTTCTGACGCGGGGGACAAGCTTGCTGACCGACGGTCCGGGGGACTCAGCTTTCATGATGTGCATGTTCTGCGCGCCCGAAAGCGGTATGAATGCCATAATGAATACAAGCACGCCCATTCCGCCGACCCAGTGAGTGAAGCTGCGCCATATCAGCGATGCGTGGGACAGCTTCTCGACATCGGAAAGAATGCTTGCGCCGGTGGTAGTAAAGCCGGATACAGTTTCGAAAAGCGCGTCTATAAACGATGGTATTTCACCGGAAATAATGAACGGCAGGGAGCCGAAAAGACTGAGCACTATCCAGCTAAGCGCAACTATTACGCAGCCCTCGCGGGCGAAAAGCTGCTTGTTTTTCGGTTTTTTCAGGACAAGCAGCGCGCCTATCAGCAGGCATATTCCGAGCGCGATAAGATAGCTTATCAGCGCGGATTCGCCGAATACGGCGCCGGTGATTATCGGGACTGTCAGGAACAAGCCCTCGAAAATCAGTATCCAGCCGAGAATATATGATATCATTCTGTAGTTCATCGTCTGCCTCCGATCACTTTATGATATCGTTGATATCACGAAGACCGATCTGTCGGGAGACTATGATCACAGCGTCGCCTATCTGCAGGCTGTCGTGACCGCGGGGTATCATCACCTTTTTGTCACGGAGTATCGCCGCTACCAGCACGTCCGGCTTCAGGTCAAGTTCCATCAGCGGCACATCGACCACCGGAGAATCCTCCTTGATGATGAACTCCGCGGCTTCGACCTTTCCCTTGATGACGTTGTACAGCGTTTCCATGTTGCTGCCGCGGGAACTGTTCATTGCGCGGACGTACCGCACTATCGTGTCTGATGTTATGCTCTTGGGATTGATTATCGTATCAAGATCCAGCTTGCTTATCACGTTGTCGAAGCCTATCCGGTTTATCTTGGTAACGCACTTGCAGTCGCAGGCGCTTTTGGCGAAGAGGGAAAGCAGTATGTTCTCCTCGTCAAGGTTAGTCAGCGCCACGAATGCGCCCATCTGTTCCAGTCCGGATTCTACCAGTATGTTCTGGTCGCTGGCATCGCCGTTAATTATTGTCACGCCGTTGTCCAGCGTTTCGCAAAGTTCCTCGCAGCGGTCGGGGTCTTTTTCTATCAGCTTCACCGACATTCCCGAGCGCAGCAGCTGCTCGCAAAGGTAATGCGCTATTTCGCCGCCGCCTGCTACCATTACGTCCTTGACTGAGTTCATCTTGTATTTTATTTTGCGGAAAAATTCGCCCGCCTTGCGGGTCGCGGCTACTATTGAGATGACGTCCTTTTCCTCGAACACGAAGTCGCCGTTTGCAATGTGGACTTCCTCGCCGCGCTCGACTGTGCAGACAAGTACGTCGCAGTGCAGCTTGGTGACTATTTCCTTTACTGCGCAGCCTGCAAGCGGGCTGTGCTCCGGCAGGCGGAATTTAAGCAGTTCCACTCTGCCCCTGCCGAATACGTCTATCTTTATCGCGGAGGGGAAGCGAAGCACTCTTGCTATCTCGCTTGCCGCCGCCTGCTCGGGGTTTATTACCATTGCAAGACCTAACTCGTCCTTTAGAAACGGGGTCTCGGTGTAATACTGCGGGTTCCTTACTCGGGCAATCGTGTGGCAATTGCCCGCTTTTTTCGCGATGAGACAGCAGAGGAGATTCAACTCGTCTGAGCCGGTGACTGCTATCAGGAGATTCGCGCGGTCTATGCCTGCGTCCTGCTGAACGGAGTGGGTCGCGCCGTTGCCTATCACGCCCATTACGTCATAGCGGCTGGATACGTCGTTCACCTTTTCCGCTACCTTATCTATTACTGTTATATCGTTTCCTTCGTCATTCAGCTGCTCGACAAGCGCCTGCCCGACCTTGCCGCAGCCTACGATGATTATGTTCACTGTATTGCTCCTTTTTTGCGGTGCTTCCGCCTTTCTCTTTATATACTCATTATATAATATACACCTTTTCAGCGAAAAAGTCAATGCGTAAAAAGAAACTTGGATATTATCGCGTTTTTTCACTTTGCAGTAAATTGCAGTATGGCTGGATTTATTATAATATTGCGGGAAGGAAAAGGAAAAAAAACTGAGACTTCCGGTAAATACATATCAAGGAGGAATGTGACTTGGGCTTAAAGGACTGGCTGCTTCGCACGAGCAGCCGAGCGGGTTCTTCGAATTTCGCGGGTTACTACGCTGATATCCAGCGCTGGGAGGACATCTACAACGGCGGCGGGGACTGGCGGTACACGCGAAAGGGAGGGATCCAGGGCGGCACAAGGCGGCTGGCTTCGCTTGGGGCTGCAAGAGCGCTGTGCGGCGAACTTACGCGGCTGTGCTTCACGGAGGGTACTGCAATGTGCTACTCGGACGGCGACACTGAGAAGTTCGTCAACGAAGTGCTCACACAAAGCAGGTTCACGGAAAGATTCCCGGTGTTCCTGGAAAAGGTGTTCGCGCTTGGCGGCGGAGTTATCAAGGTGTACTACGATGAGGACGCGCCGGAGGGTGATCCGGGAGTCAGGGTCGACCTGGTGACTGCGGACTGCTTCCTTCCGACCGAGTGGAACTCTCACAGCATTACCGGCGGCGCGTTTGCCTCACGGATAATGTCGGACGGGAAAAGCTATATTCTCGCTGAGACTCAGCAGCTTGACGGGGACACGCTCAGCGTTGAGAACCGCCTTATGCGCGAGGACGGCGGCAGGGCTGATATGAGTGCGGTCCTGCCCGGGCTGAGAGAAAAGAGCAGCATAAAGGGGCTTGCGGCTCCGCTGTTCGTTTACCTCAGCACAGGGTCAAGGCGGGTGGACTCGTCCGGCGACTGCCCGCTGCTCGGAAGCTCGGTCTTTGCCGGGGCGGAGGATACGCTCAGGAGCATCGACATAGTTTTCGACAGCCTGTCAAGGGAGTTCGTGCTCGGAAAGAAGCGGATAATCGTCCCGGCTTATGCGGTCAGGGGCGAGTGGGACAGCGATGGAAACAAGAAGCATTATTTCGATGTGAACGACGAGGTTTTCCAGGCTATGTCCACCTCTGACGCGGAGGAACTTAAAATCACCGACAACACCGGGGAACTCCGCGTTGACGAGCATGTGAAGGCGCTGGGCGAACTTCTCGACCTGCTGTGCATGCAGGCGGGGCTGTCCGAGGGTGCGCTTTCATTCAAGGACGGCACGATACGAACGGCAGCGGAGGTAGTCAGCAGAAACAGCCGCACCTACCGCACGCAGGCGTTTTACCGCAGCAGGATATCCGACGCGCTCAGCAGAATGGTCGAGAGCGTATGCCGCCTGGGAAAGATGGCTGGCGAACTTCCTGACAATGCGAGCGAGAGCGCTTCGGCGGTCTTTGCGGACGGCGCCGCTGAGGACGATGGAACAAGAGCAGACAGGGCAGTGAAACTGTACAGCGCGGGTCTTATTTCAAAGGCGAGGGCGCTGTCGCAGATCTACGGAATATCGCTTGAGGAGGCTCAGGCGATGGAAAGGACGGACAACCATGGAGAATGAGGATATCATTCAGGAGGAAGAGATAGAGGTAAAGGACGGGGCTTCTGCGGAGCAGGAGGAGCAGTCCGCGGCGGAAGACGAGAATAACCAGGCTGAGGAGATAAAGGCGCTGCAGGGCGAGGTCGCAATGCTTAAGATAAAGCTTGCGCTGCTTACCGGGGGCGCTTCTCCAGAGAAGCTTGACGAGGGTGTTAAGCTTGCGGCCGGTCTTATGGCTGCTGAGGACGCCGGCCCTGAGACTGCAGTTCAGGAGGTGCTCCGCGAGTACCCGCACATCAGGCTTGCAAAGAGGAGCATTCCGCAGTTTTCGGCGGAGAGCCGCGGAAGCAGCGACGGATTCGCGGCTATAAGGAACATTTTCGCGAGAAAGTGAACTGACTGAGCAGCGCGTATCAAGCGGCACAGTCAGGGAGCGTTACAGTTTCGCAGCGCGGAAAGCAGCGGGCTTACCGTTATCATCAGCCGTGGCATGCGGGACTATCTGATATACGGCGTTTTGCCGGGGCGGGACGGAGGGTTTACATAAATTAAGAAAGAGCGGCTTTGACCGAGGGCGGGCAGGAGGGATATTTAGCAGACGTTTTTCAGGCAGGGGCATCGCGGCGCAAACTGCGGCAGTTCGCCAGATGAAATTACGGCGCGGCAGCGGGTTTTGCTGACCTGAAAAGTCTGCGGATTCATTACAGGAGGATCAATACAATGGCTAATACTATTACATACGCAAAGGTTTTTCAGAAGGAACTTGACAAGCAGGTTACCGAGGGAGCGACTTCCGGCTGGATGGAGGAGAACGCTTCCCAGGTGATCTACAACGGCGGCAACGAGATCAAGATGCCGAAGATGTCCCTGCAGGGGCTTGGCAGCTACGACCGCGACGCAGGTTACTCCGGCGGCGCAGTGACCTACTCCTACGAGACTTTCACGCTGACCCAGGACAGAGGCAGACGCTTCCGTATCGACGCCATCGACGTGGACGAGACCGGCTTCGGACTGGCTGCGGCAAACGTTGCAGCTGAGTTCCAGCGCACACAGGTCATTCCCGAGATCGACGCTTACCGTTACTCGAAGCTGGCTGCGGCTGCAGGTATCAAGGCTACTTACACTCCGGACAAGGCTACTGTGATGTCTTCGCTGCTGGCTCAGCTTGGCGAGGTACGCGATATCACCGGCGACGAGGGCGATGTAGTTATCGTCATGAGCCGCCCGGTTTACGATAAGCTCATGCTTTCCGGCGAGATCTCATATGCGGTCGAGTCTTCCCAGTTCAAGCAGGGCGGGCTTGAGTTCGCGGTGAAGTCCATCAGCGGCGTGCCCGTCATTCCGGTACCCTCTGCAAGAATGAAGTCTCAGTATGATTTCAAGACTGACGCTGCGGGCGGATTCGCTCCTAAGACGGGGGCTAAGGATATTAATTGGATCATCTGAACTATCACTATCCCCAATTAAAGAATCCGAAACCTCATAAACTGCATAACAGAGCCAATCAAAAAATAGAGCAAAGATAAAAATCGAGCGAAAAAGCCCGAAAATGTGGGCAAGTGTGGGCAAAATTGTGGGCAAAAAACGCACTTGCTGAAAAACAAAATAAATAAAATCCGAGGCAGTGTAGTCCTCGGATTTTTGCTGTGATTTTCCTATGCGTTTAGAGCATCTTTGCCAAAGAGCAGTTAGATGGTCACCTTTTGAACTTGTCAAGCTCCTTAGTAACGTTCACCTTAGTAAATATCAAACGCGCACTCATCAGTCGTGCCGGTAAGCTCTGCCCAGCGTGCGGAAAGCAGCTTTGCGTAGTCAAGATACACCAGCCCGTAACACCCGAGCGAGTAGCCGTCGTTTACCTCAATGAGCAGCGTTTCTCCCTTATCGGTAAGCCCGAAATCTATCGCATATCCTGCCGGCGCGGTAGTGAAATCACGCACCGCCACTTCTATTGCTGCAGGGTCCGGGCGCACGCGCCAGTCGCCGCGGTAATGCCGCACATCAAGTATTCTGCCGTACCGCACGAAACAGCGGCATTCCGAAACAAAGTTTATGACCTCGGAGCAGAGCACAGGCTGATTTTGCCCGTAAATCCCTGCGCCGATAAGGTCTTTGGGGGAGTTTACGACAACGCCGGTGAATTGCTTGTCCTCCACGGGCTTTACGAAAACAGGCCATAGTTCCGGAGAGCCTGCTATCTCGTTTATCCTTGCGCTCCATATTTTTCTGCCAAGATAGCCGCGCAGTTCCTCGGGATAGTCCATCTCGGGAGCGGTGATTCCAAAGCGCCCGAGCGCATATCTGGCAGTGTCCACATACCCGACGACGTCTTCCGGACGGCTTTCCTGAAGCTCATCGCAATTGCTGAACATTACTGTTTCAAATCCCATTTCACGGAAACCCTGATACGCATTCATGAAATTGTAACTGCGTGGAATCCCGTTTTTGTCCGACTGAATATACGCTTTCATCTTTCCACCACCTTTGATATTCCCTATTGTATCATAATTCGGACAATAATTCAACAGCTTTTGCCATGTTCAGCGCTTTTATTAACATTACAAGAACATCGCTATTTATAAAAACGTATTGAAATCCTCACATTTTAATGATATAATATATCTATAATGACATGTTAGTTAGTCAATCTAAAAATGCACGGAGGAAAACATGAAAAATCCGATTTGGTCAGAAGAGGAAGAAATATTATTAGTGGATTGCTATTTCAGAATAACAGCGTGCGGCATAAAGGTCAATGACGCTGACCATGAAATCGCAATGCTGTCATACATACTGCGCCAGCATGCAAAGTCAGTTGGCATGGAGATAGCGCCAACATTCAGGAACGAGGTCGGGATAAAGAAGAAACTGCTGAACCTGAGGTATCTGGACACTGACGGAGCCGAGGGACTTTGCGCTTTCTCGAAAGGCGACAAGGAAATGTACCTTAAATACAAAAACGCCCCACAGGCGATGAGCGAATATGCGTATTCTGTGATAACTCGGTGGAACAGCGAGTTAGTTGGCTGTTAATATTATGATAAGCCGGACTGCATTTTTAAGTCCGGCTTATGATATAAATATACAAAATAATACATCTGATTTGTTTATAATCACGAAAACGCTAAAATGATATAGATTATATTTGATACGTTTTACAAAACGCCTTGCACAAACCGTCAAAATGTGATATACTATTACATATTGGTCGATTATGGAAAGGTGGCTCTTTATGTCTAATAATTGCGAATTGGTTGAGGAACTTAGAAAATTGAAGAAATCGTCGCTTGAAGCCGTTGACAGCGAAAAGGAGTTTTCGGATTTCAAGCAATATATGCATATACACAGAAAAGTTGAAGATGATTTAATAAGCACGATCGAGCATGCAAAGAACCTCCCAGGAAAGTGCCTGGTTTTGGTATGCGGAAATGTTGGTGATGGCAAGTCCCATCTTATTTCGTATCTGAAACATCACGAGAACCGCTACCTTGACGTCTTTGAAATACATAATGACGCTACGGAAAGCTTTGACCGCTACAAGGACGAAAAGCAGACGCTGGCAGAGGTCTTGAGCGAGTTCAGCGATGAACGGCTTCAGGAATACGGCGACTGCAAGAAGATAGTTGCAATAAACATGGGCGTATTGAGCAACTTCCTTGAATCGGAGCAGGGCAGTGACTTTACTAAATTAGCACAGTACGTAGAGGATAATAAGATACTTACTTCAACGGACATAGGCGAAGTATCTGACGAGAATAACATCTTCTTTCATGTCAATTTCGGGGATTATCATATTTATAGATTGAGTGACGGCAAAATCGAATCACCGTACATATCTCAGCTCATGGATAAGGTGTTCACTGACTTGCCCAATAATCATTTTTACAGCGCATTTAAGTACCATTGCAGCCTTTGCCCATTTTTCGATAAATGTCCGGTAAGGTACAATTATGAAATGCTCAGCAACTCCAAAATCAAAGAGGGCGTCATTTCTGTAATTACGGAAACTATCGTTAAGGACAAAATCATTCTTTCTACACGTGATTTGCTGAATTTCTTCTACGATATATGCGTATTCCCGGAGTTTTCGTTAAAGTTCCTGACAAGAAGCAGGGACTCTTTCTCTGACTATCTGAACTACACCATTCCGAATATGCTGTATGAGCATGAGGACGTGTCTATGCTGCTCCAGCATATAAACAGCTATGATTATCTGAACCGCCGTTCCGAAGAATTTGACGACCTGATAACCCGTTTTAATACCGCTGATAAGGTGTCCGACATTTTTGATAAGAACCTTGAGGATTCTCCATGCAAGGAGTATATGCTTAAAAATAAAGACCAGTATGACGGCATTTCGTCCAAGCGTGACGCCGTTTTCAAGTATCTCGGCAGACTTATCAGAATATCCGGAAAAGACGGATTTGGAGATGTGGACGCGGACTTTGAGGAGTTCATACGCTACGTGTACGCCGCGGCGCGTAATGACATCAGAGCGCTCCAGCCTATTTATAAAATAGTGAATAGCTGTATATACAAATGGAACGGCTCGTCGGATACTTCTCATATTATCACGCCCACATCGAACATAGATTACATGATCTCAACGAATATTGAGGTCAAGCCTAGCGTGAAACCCGCAGTTCCGGAGGACGTAACTGTCATTGATAAGTTCACTCCAAATTTAACACTGACCTTTGAGCAGAAGGATACAGCGCAAACTGCCAGCATTTCAATAGACTACGACTTATACAAAATGCTGAAAAAGGTCGCGAGCGGCTATCGCCCCACGGCGCAAGACAACAACCACTTTGCGGGATTTGTTTCCTTTGTTAAAAGGCTGGTAAATTGCAGCAAGGACGACATAACCATACTTCATTACAGCCACGATGAAATAAAGAAGTACCAGCTGGAATACACCGTTTTTGGCAGCTATGAATTCAGGGAGGTGTAAGAGAATGTACCGGATAGACAATGAGAGATTCAACAATACTTTCTTTTCAGGAAAATCATTCAGACACACTACCTTAAACGATAAGTGCCGGTATCGTCTTTTCCCGTTCTCGTCGAATACATCATCCAGCAACGTACTGGATACCTTTGACGATATTCTGGGTCCGTTCATCAGAGCCGTTTTTGGGTGGAAAGTTCGACAAACGTGTATATGGTAAAACTGATGATGTCCTGCCGGAAGCGGAAGAATTTGATGGAGACGACGAATGATAATAAAAAAACTGGTACTGCACAATTTTGGAGTGTATGCCTCCGACAATGTGTATGAATTCAATAAAGACAAGCCGGTCGTTCTTATCGGCGGAATGAACGGCAGAGGAAAGACGACTTTTCTCGAAGCAATACTGCTGGCGCTGTACGGAGCTAACTCCTTTGCCGTGTCGGAAAGCAGTCACAAATCCTACGGCGCATACCTCAGAGCGCATGTCAATACCGCTGACGGAACTCTCGAAAGTTATGTGGAGCTGGAGTTCGACATGAACGCCGACGAGGACATGAATACCTATACCGTAAGGCGCTCGTGGACTTCCAAGGCAAGCAGAATGACAGACCATGTGCAGGTTATGAAGAACGGTGTTGCGGATCCGTTCCTTTCGAAGAACTGGGCGATGTTCGTTGAAAGCGTTCTGCCGAGCGGCCTTGCGAATTTCTTCTTCTTTGACGGTGAGAAAATAGCCGAACTCGCAAGCGGTGAAACCAACGAAGCGATGAAGAACGCAATAAAATCCTTGCTCGGGATCAATGTTATCGACTCCCTGTCTTCCGATCTCCAGCGGATCATGAATCGGCTCAACGCTGAACACATTGAAAATTATGAATCGACCCGCGTTGAGGAACTGCGTGCGATCCGCGATGAAAAAGAAGCTGTTTGCAAACAGATAGACGACCAGATCACCGAGCTTGAATCCGAACGAACAGAATTGAGCAAGAAGCTTGATAAAAAAGAGCAGGAATATAAAGCCAAGGGCGGAGATATCAACGCACAGGCTCAAGATCTCTACACTGAAAAAGGAGAGCTTAACGGCAGGCTGTCACAGATAAACGAGGAACTCATAGAGTTCGCCGGTTCGGAGCTTCCGCTGGAGCTTGTGCGACCGCTGCTGGAAGATATACTCTCCCAGTCCAAGCGTGAGCAGGAGGATAAAAACACCCGTCTTGCTGTGGATAAGATCGGCGAGTTTATTCGCATGTTCAGCAAGGGTGAGAAGAAAAATAAGGCATTGGAATCATTTGCCGAGTATGTGAGAAAAGCTGCCGACAGCCAGCAGACTAAATGTGTTTACGACCTTTCTGATATGGCGTATCATCAGTGCTTATTGCTTGTCAATCATCAGCTGGCTGATGTTCGCGGGCGATATGAAGCGGACAAGTCTGCTCTTGTATCGGCAAAGAAGCGCGTTGATGAAATAGAAAACTACCTGTCGGTAGATATAGACGATAAGAAGGTACAGAAATTATACAAGACGATAGCTCAGCTTAATGTCCAGATCGAAGAAATAGGGATCCGCATTGAGAACCTGAAAAAAGACAGATCCACGGCAAACGGTGAATTTCTCAGAGCATCTACCGAGTTCAATCGCTGTGTAACTCATTACCTTTCAGTTATCGAGCGCGATGACGATGTTCAGCGTATGCATAAGTATGCTCTGTACGCCCAGCGGGTGGCGAAACAGTACCAGCTGGCTCTTCAGCAGGAGAAAATCGAATCCCTTGCTAAGACGATGACTGAGCGGTACAAGATACTTCTGGATAAGAAAAAGCTGTTCGACCGCATAGAAATGAACCCCGGAACTCTGGATTACTACTGCCTTGACAAGGACGGAAATGTTATCCCCAAGGATTCTTTCTCCGCTGGCGAGAAGCAGCTTATGGTGATCTCAATGCTCTGGGCGCTGGCGATATGCTCGAAGAAAAAGCTGCCGGTAATTATTGATACTCCGCTTGCAAGACTGGATTCCATTCACAGAAAGGCGCTTATCACAAAATACTTCCCGAATGCGAGCGAGCAGACCATCATCCTTTCCACCGACTCGGAGATCGACAGCACCTACTACAACATCATCAAGAAATATGTAAGCAACGAGTTCACTCTGAGATACGATGAAGACACAAAGTCGTCTACAATCGAAGATGGATACTTTAAGGAGGAGATAGCGAATGGTAATTAAACAGATACGCCTGTCGAACGCTGCAAAAGAGAAGCTCTCCCGACTTAAGGGCAAAACCGGCATTCAGAACTGGAACGTTCTCTGCCGCTGGGCATTCTGCTATTCTCTCCACGAGGGGACTTTACCCACCGACATTAAAATTGACTCGGACAGCAATGTAGAAATGAGCTGGCTGACTTTCGCCGGAGAATACCATGAGATTTACGAGGCACTAATCAAAGCGTGGTGCATTAAGAACGGTCTGGGAACGGACGAAGAGGTCATCAACAAGTATTTCAAGCTGCACCTCGAAAGGGGAATCGGCTATCTGAGCGGAACGAATTTCGTCAAGAATATTCAAGATCTGCTCGATCTGTCATCAAAGGAGCCGCGCAAGAAATGAGTACATACCTTGATTATAACGCCTCCACGCCTATTGACGAGCGAGTGCTGAACGTGATGGTGGACGTTTACCGCAACGCGTACGGCAATGCGGATAACATGAACAATACATTCGGCGAAAAGGCTAGTTCGGTGGTCGATAAGGCGCGCGGACAGGTCGCAAGCCTGCTAGGCGTAAAAAAGGACGAAGTGTTCTTTACAAGTGGAGCGACCGAAAGCGACAATATGGTGGTTTTCGGCTTGGTCAATTATGCACATCAGACCGGAAAGACGCACATTGTCACTACTGCGATAGAGCACAAAGCTGTTTTACAGCCGCTGGGAGAGCTTGAAAAGCAGGGCTTTGAAGTGACCTACATCTCTCCCGATGAATCAGGAAGAGTGAGCTCTGACGACGTACTGAACGCAGTCAGGGAAGATACCCTGCTTGTAAGCATTATGCACGCAAACAACGAAACGGGAATAATTCAGCCGGTAAAGGAGATCGGAGACGCGTTATCCGGCAGGGATATATTCTTCCATGTTGACGCGGCGCAGACGTTCGGAAAGCTGGTCGAGGAACTCCGTGGGGTAAAGTACACATTCCTGTCTGCGAGCGCGCATAAAATGTACGGTCCGCAGGGCGTAGGCGTGTTGGTCATGCGGAAGAAACGCTATAAGCTACCGCCGCTGACGCCTATGTTCTTCGGCGGAAGTCAGGAGCACGGGTTTCGTCCTGGAACAGTCCCCACGGCGCTTATCGCCGGAATGGGCGAGGCCTGCAGAATTGCGGAAAAGGAATACGCGGAGAATCTGAAAAAGTACGAAGAAACAAAGCAGATGATATATCAGCTGCTCGAGCAGTCCGGCATTTCTTATTCAGTAAACGGAGACAGGAAATATTGCATTCCGAATACGCTCAACGTCAGACTGGACGGAATGAATTCAGTCGCGCTTATGCAGTACTGCAAGCAGTTCTGCGGAATGTCCAACGGCTCCGCGTGCAACGCGGCAAGCCATGAGCCAAGTCATGTGCTGAAAGCAATGGGATTTTCCGATGAACATACCGAGCAGTCGATAAGACTAAGCTGGGGCAATTGGGCATTTGATACGGAGGATTTCGTCCGTATGCTGGAAGTTGCTAAGAGCTGGACATAATATTTGAACCTCGTTCGCCTAAAAACAAGGCGCCTTGCTGATTGCAGGGCGCTTTTACTATATCATTTCTTCGGGTAAACTTCTGCCATCTCCTGGGTATACTGCCGTACCCTTTCTCTTCCTTGTGGATTGAGTTTAGCGGCGGCACGGAGTAACTGTACATCATCATTGGAAATGAGCGTTTTTACACTCATCATCTCTTGAATTTCGTCATACGGAATGGGAAGTTCGATGATACTCACGCCAAATGCGTCCGCGATAAGTTCAAGTTCTGCAGGATCTGGACAATAGCCTTGTGAGAGCCACATTTTTATTTTATCGACAGACTGTCCTAGCAGTGCGATTTTGTTCGCGTCAAAAGGACGTTCGTCAAACCATTTCGCAATGTTTCTGCCGGTGGATTTAGTGAGGTCGTAGCTGATAATAAGTTCAAATTCTACATCAAAATAGTTTGCCGCAAGCATGAGGTCGGCTACGGAGACCTTTCCGTCCTTGGTCAGAGAATCAAGAAATTTAGGAGAAGTTCCCGCTTTTTCCAGTGCGACTTTAAGCGTTTCTCCGCGTTTGGAAGCAAAGAATACGTAATTCTTACGCACCCTCATGCTTATGCCGGACGCTAGAATAACAGAAGTGCCCAAATCTTCGGCACGGGTATTGACATATCTTATTTTCGGAGCGGTATGTTGAGATTGATTCCTTTCCTCGGTTTTGCCAATGAGCCAGTCGAGTGATACTCCGAAAAGGTCGGCAAGCTGTGGCAGGTATTTCATATATGACTTGGATTTTCCATTTTTCCATGTGCTGAAAATGCTGCGGTCAACACCTAGATATTCTGTAATATATAGCTGATTATATCCTTTTTCAGTCATCAAAAGCATAATTTTATCTAAAACGCCCATATTTTCTCCTTGGAAATTGGCAAAAGTTCACGAAAATTAGGTAAACCAGTTGACACCTCACGCAAAATGATATATAATACCTCTATCGATTGAGATTTTCTCAACAGACTTGTAAGTTGCGATTGAGTACACAACATAGTGGAAGATTGATAAATCAATAATATCTGTGTAGTATTATATCATATTCACAACGTAAAGTCAAGTGCGCATATAAAGAAAGTTGAGGAAACCACATATCTCGTTGAAACACTATTGGCAAGTTCCTTGAGAACTTTGCAGTAAATTGCAGTTCCAAGGGATATATCATGGACTTACGGAAAAGCACGGTAAACGCCGTGCAGGTTCATCTAACTGAAAGGAGTACCCAAAATGACAGAAAACATCACCACCAACGAAACCACAGCAACCGAGCCGAAGTCCCTGCCGCACATGGAGAACATCACGAAAGCCGCGGAGCTTTTCGGGCTTACGCGGTACGCCGTGCGGGTCCTCGCGGAGGAGGGCAAAATAAAGGCGGTACGCATCGGCGGCAGAATATTCGTGAACGTGGACAGCATGAGCGAGTTCTTCGCGGCTTGCACGCTGGCTCCCGAGGAGGGCAAGCCCGCAGTTCCCGCGGAGCCTGCCGAAAGACCGTCGTTCGCACGTCCCGCTAAGGGAATAAGGAGGATAGGATAAGCGTGGAGAAAAGATTTTTCTGGCTCAAGCTCCGGGAAACTTTCTTCAACGAAACCTACATAAAGGCAATGCGCACGTTCAAAAACGGCGACAGCCTGGTGCTGACCTACCTCGAAATGGCGCTCTATTCGCTGAAATCCAACGGCGTTATCGAGCGCGGGGAACTCACGCCGTCGCTCGCGGACGAAATTTCCATCGCGATAAACGAGCCTGTCCCCCGCGTGAAAAAGACCATCGAAATGCTCACCAAAGCCCGCGTTGCGGAGCTTGACGGCGACCGGCTCTACCTTACCGAGATGATGAAGCTGATGGGCACGGAATCCACCAGCGCCGAGCGAATGCGCAGACTGCGTTCCAAGAAAAGTGACGAAACTGGTGTCACACCTGCGTCACAGTGTGACAGCGCAGTGACGGCACCAGTGACAAAAAGCGTGACGACAGAGATAGAGTCAGAGAAAGAGATAGAGAAAGAGCCAGAGATAGACTCAGACTCCCCCTTACCCCCGGCGGGGGAAACGCGCGGCTGTGACGAGGTAGTCAGCCTGTTCAATTCGATATGCGTTTCGCTGAATAAGGTCAGCGGAATGACCGAGCCGCGCAGAAAGGCGGTGCAGTCCGCGCTGAACGCTGTAGGGCAGGAGAAATTAACGGAGCTGTTCCGCAAAGCGGAGGCTTCAGACTTCCTGACGAAGCGTAATTCCACCGGCTGGAAAGCCGGCTTAGACTGGCTGATGAAGCCCGAGAATTACACCAAGGTGCTGGAGGGGAACTACGACAACCGGAACAGCGCGCAGGCAGTACAAACTGATTACACCAACGGCGGATTACACCCGAATATCCTGGAGATGTCCGGCGATGTAGACCCTGAGGATTACCCGTTCTGAAAGGAGAAATTATGAGCAGTAGAGATTACGATGCCCCGTTATGGGATACAGCAGAAGAACTTAACCGCAACGACTGTTTCAACGACCTCGCCTACCGCAACATGACTTTCGACAGGGACGACCGTCCCGAGCACCTCCTGTCGAAGGCGGCGCGGGCGTATGCGGAGAACTTCCAGCCTGCGCTGGAGCAGCATGGAATTATGTTCACCGGGAACGTCGGCACCGGCAAGACGTTCTATGCCTGCTGTATCGCTAATGCTGTGATAGACCGCGGCTGTACCGCGTGGGTGACAACGCTCCAGCCGCTTGTAAGGGCGCTTTGCAGCTACGAAGCTGCGGAGAAGATACTCGCGAAAATACGCAAAGTTGACCTGCTGGTGCTGGACGACCTCGGCTCAACGGCGCTGAACGATTTCACCACCGACAAGATTTTCGAGATAGTTGACGAGCGCTACCGCTCCGGCAAGCCGCTTATCGTCACGACTAACCTCAACCCTGACGAGGCTTGGAAATCCAGCATCGGCATGCGGAGAATTTTCGACCGCCTGCGGGAGCGCTGCCGCCATGTGGTGGTGGACGGGGAATCGCGGAGGAGAGTACGCTGAGAAAACGAAAAGCGCGCCGTGAAGCGCGCTCTGGATATGGTCAGCCGGTCTGCATGAACTCCCTCAGTTCCTTGAGCCAGCCGGGGCAGTAGTCCCCGACCTGTAAAAGCTCGCCGTTACGGAACTCGGCGACGAACTGAAATCCGTTCTCGTTATCGTAGAACTGTGCTGTGTCGCAGTATGGGAGAACTTTCAGCAGGTCTGCGAAACGGCTGTTATAACGCCGCCTTACGTCCTCTTCCGGGATATCGTGACCGCCCTTTCTGACACGGTTTGCGATACGGTCAAGGCTTTCCTCTGCGGAGCTTATGCCAACGTAGTACAGGTTTATATGATAATCCCTCGCACGTGCTTCCCGCACGGTTTTGAGCGTGCGCACGCCGGAAAGCGTGGTTTCCTGCGTGAAATTCACTCCGGCGTCAAGGCAGGACTGTATGCGGCGAATGGCTTCTTTTGCCCCGTTCAGCTTGTTGCCGCCATGCTGGCGGGTAATGCTGTCGGTGTCGATTATTGTGCCGAGGTTGTTTTTGTCCCGGGCAAGCACGCCGGTCAGACTGCTTTTGCCAACGCCGTTCACTCCGGCGATTATCGTATATACTTTCGTAGGTCACACCGCCCCTTCTTTTTTCTTATTATACACCATGTTAAACAGCTTTGTCAAGCGTGAAAGGAGAACTCCATGCCCAGCAAACGCAAACGCGGAAACGCGTATGAACTCCGCGCGTCCTGCGGCTTTAACGCCAAGGGGAAGCGCATAATGAAGACCCGCACCTGGAAGCCGCCCTACGGCATGACGGAAGCGCAGGCGGAAAAAGAAGCGACCCGCCAGGCGTTCCTGTTCGAGGAAGAAATACGCCGTGGGGAAGTCCTCGACCAGTCCACGAAGATGGAAGATTTCCTTGTGAAGTGGCTGCATAATTACGCGGAAAAGCAGCTCCGCGCGACCACGCTGACGGGCTACAAATCCATGCTCCCGAGGATAAACGCGGCGTTCGGGAAGATGAAAATTGCGGACATACGCCCGACCCATCTGCTGGCGTTCTACGACAATCTGTCGGACGTCGGGGTGCGCGGGGACGAGTATTTCACCGCGACCGAGTTAGTCGGGGAACTTGCGGCAGAGCGCTTCGCAACTCGGAAAGCATTCTTCACCGCGGCGGGAATTTCCAAGCGTACGTCGCAGTGCATGTTCGCGGGCGGGAAAGTCACCGGGGATACCGCAGAGCGGGTATGCGCGGCGCTCGGAGCGGATTTCGACGCGCTGTTCATAGCCGACGAGGGCGGGACGCTCTCCGCGAATACAATACGGCATTACCACCGTTTATTGTCCGTGATATTCAGCACTGCGGTCAGCTGGCAGGTCATCTACTCGAATCCCTGCGAGCGCGTGAAGCCCCCGAAAATGCGCCGTAAGGAAAGCCGCTACCTTGACGAGGACGGAGTTGCGGAGGTCGTAGCGGCGCTGGCTGACGAGCCGTACGACTACTCGGTTATGGTGCGCATGCTGATATATTCGGGGTTACGCCGCGGGGAATTGCTCGGTCTGGAGTGGAGCGACCTGAACGTGCAGACCGGGTGCATTTCCGTGGAGCGGAGCCTGCTGTACTCGCCGGAGCGCGGCGTATTCGTGGACGACACGAAAACGGACGGCTCGCACAGGATACTCCGCCTGCCGAAGTCCGCGCTGGATCTGCTGGAGGAGTACCGCGGGTGGCAGGAGGGGCGCAGGGCGGAGTTAGGCTCGCTCTGGCAGGACAGCGACCGCATTTTCACGGCGTGGGACGGGGGAATGCTCAACCCGGAAGCGCTGTCGAAGTGGTTCCATAAGTTCATCGTGCGCAAGGGGCTTCCGGACGTGAGTATTCACGGGCTGCGGCATACTAACGCAACTCTGCTCATCGCCGGGGGAGTTCCGCTGAAAACGGTGTCGAGCCGGCTGGGGCATTCAAGTATCTCCACTACCGGCAATATTTATGCGCACGCGATTCGCTCCGCGGACGAGGCTGCGGCGGATACGCTGGAGGATATCCTCGGGCGGGATGCCACCGCTGGCGATACGGCTGAATGAGCCTGCACGGTAAAAGTTTTCGCACGAAGGTCGCTGAGATTTCCCGGGAAGGGAGAGGACGAGGAACAGGGAAGTTCGCCAACAATGGGACATGATGTCTCATTGTTGAGCATATTCAGTGGCTTTTGACAATATATCGTAATTTTTTTACGATTTTATATTTAACATGCGTAAAATAGTTGCAATTATCTGAAACTTGTGTTATAATGGCTACACAGGTAACCAATGTGCGTTATGGAGGAATGGATATGCTTACTAAAATCACGCTTAATAATTTCAAATCATTCAAGAATAAAGTTACGGTAGATCTGATGAAAACCAACTATACGATTCTTCCGCAGAACGTAGCGGACAACGGAGTTCTGAAAGGCTGCATTTTCGTTGGCGCAAACGCTTCGGGCAAATCAAACATAATCCTTGGAATCCGGCTGCTTCTTGATTTTCTGTTTCGGGAGAGAAATATCAATTCGGGAATGTTCCGCTGTATATTCGCAGAGAGCAGCTGTTATTCCCTTGAATATGAGTTCCTGATAGAAAACAAACCGATCAAGTATAATTTTGAGGTCGACGCAGCCAAGAATATGATCACTGAAAAACTCTGTCTTGACAACGTCCTTATGCTTGAAAGAATGGGTCTGTCTGCAAAATCATACATCGCTGACCCCAACGGAGTTAATTATGACGACTCCGATGTCGGCAAGGATACTCTGTTCCTGCGTACGCTGTACTTTAATACTAAGTTTGCTTCTAATTCCGTTTTGAGCGCGTGGATGGATTATCTGAAAAGCTCAATTTATATTAATTTGTTTGAAAAAAACATTATTTCTTATGGAAAAGAAGATGTTTCTATAATCCGTTATCTTGACAGAGGCGGCTGTGAATCTATCAACAGCTTCTTTGACGAGTATAACTTCGAGCAGAATATTGAATACGAGCACAGCAGTAAAGGCGGCAGGGTAGTTATGGTCGTAGGCGATAATGACAGCCAGAAATCCATTTTTTATAAGCGCAAAGGAATTGAAGTCCCGATCCCGTTTACAGAAGAATCCCTCGGCAATCAGAACCTGCTTCGTATACTTCCGTCATTTCTTACAGTTATAAACAACGGCGGAATGCTGCTTATCGACGAGTTTTCCAGTGGATTTCATAATGACCTCGAAAGCCTGCTGGTAAGATACTTCATGGAGAAGTCGAATCACTCGCAATTGCTGTTTGTTTCTCATTCCACGAATCTGCTCAGTAATTCAATACTCCGTCCTGACCAGGAGTATTCCGTCGAGTTCCGGAACGAAGAGGGAAGTTCGGTAAATCGTTTTTCATCGGAACAGCCACGTTCTGCACAGAATGTTGAGAAGATGTATGTCAGCGGAGTATTTGGCGGGCTTCCGGGATATAAAGAGGTAAACGATGAAGCTGAATAAAGACAAACGCATTGGTAGAGTCCTCTTTATCGTGGAGGGCAGCCAGATGGAGTTTTCGGTTTTGCGGCGCGTCTTTTGCAGCCTGCTCGGATACAACTATATTGAAAAGCGGAGAAATAAGCCGGATAAATTCACAAGCAGACAGGACAGCTTTTCACAGGTGGCGGTCATTAATACAAAAGATAGTAATATCAGTGATATCAGCGAAGAAACCTATTTGGACGAGGTGTTTAATCTGCTGCGCGAGAAATATAAGTTCCCGGTAGACCAGTCTGCAATTTACTATCTGTTTGACCGTGACCCCAAATCCAATACGGATACCGCACTGATCGAAAAGTATATTCTCTCGCTGACGGACCCTTACGATAATGATGACTTTAAAGCCGGGCAGCTTCTTTTAAGCTATCCGAGCATAGAAAGCTACATTATCTCAAATTTTAGGGATACGTCCAATTTGCGCTTTTCGCTCGGAAAGGAAGCAAAAGCATACAACGGATATCCAGTTGAACAAGATTTCAGAGGAAACTCTGATGTGTGCTGCGGGGGAGTTCCTGAAATACCTTGAGAGCGAGGAGATCGCGTGGGATATTGATGATTTTTCCGGTGCCAGTCACACGGTGTTCACTAAGCAGGAAGCGGATTATTTAGCGGAAAAGGGTTTCCGGGTGTTTTCCATGCTCACGCTTGCTTTTCTGCAAATGGGGATAATCGAGCTGTAAATAACAAATTACAAATGACATATCCAAACAACGCCATGAGGTATTATCTTGTGGCGTTTCTTTTTTGTAATTAAAATGGAAAAATTACTCCGAAAAGTACTTGATTATTTCAGAAAATAGGTATATAATTATAAACACTATAGCAAATGTCAATAATTGAGGTGATTATATGATACAGGAATATCTATTTACAGATGATATAAAAATTAACGATGAGAAAGAACTGAGTTTATGTGGATTTGTGCCTGAAATCGAACCGATAAAGAATTCTGACTGCAAAATCGTAAAATACATAAGCGCGGGCAATAGTGTGGAAGACGCCAAGTCCTTATCTTCGGTAAATGAAACAATTATGGATAAGTACAAACCAACGGTGCTGACAAATGAAAGTTCAGCGTATTTTAATAAAAGACTGTATCCGCTTTTTAATGAATTTGAACGCAAATTGCGTAAGCTGCTATATTTAAAAAGCGCATTATATAAGAACAAAGATGATGTTAAGGCTATAGACAATCTGGAGATAATGGAGTTTGGTAGTTTATTTAATTTCCTTTTTATTGATTCTGGCTTTGTTACTCAGATAAGAGCGTATGTCAATGGCAATAAGAAGTTCACATTTGAAAACCTTAACACATATGCTAGTGGATTGACTGATAAGCCATTGTGGGAAAAATTGTTTTCCGATGACGCGGTACCGGACCTTGAAGGAGAGTATGATACCGTCAGAAAACACCGAAATGATGTAATGCACGCTCATAATATTAGTTATGAGCAGTACTATGAAGCTAGCAAGCTGATTCAAAAAATCAACAACGAGCTTGATTCAGAAATTGGAAAGACCATTGGCTTAAAAGAGTCTAACCAAACTGCTCCCAATGTTGATTATAATAAAGTGATAAACGAAACCATTGAAACTGATCGCAAAATAAGCTATTGGCATGCAATGCAAGAAGCTGCTCAAGATATTTTATTACAAATAAATAGGGGTATATCTCCTTCAATGATTCAGGAATCATTGAAACTACGGAACGAAGAATTAAAAAGCCCCTCATTCCAAGAATACATGGAGTTGCAGAGGTCAGCACATTCGGCAGAAATGATAAAGCAGATGCAAGATTATAACATGGAACAAAAAAGTCTTGCAGAATTATTCCGTGCTGTGACTTCAACTACTCCTAAGCCAGAAGATAAGAACTTAACCACCAAAGCCGAGGATAGTAAATCGAATGTCCAAACCAAAGAAACAATTGACAAAAAAGATGACGAAGAATAATCATTTGCTTTCATCAAACGGCTGTTAAAAAGCAGGCAACAGAACAATGCACCAAGTATATGCCTTGGTGCATTTCGCTTTTTCGATTATGCTTCGTTCTTAATCGGTTTTCAAAACCGCCAGTGCTGTTGATATCAAGGTTGACCTCCGCTAAATCAATATTCCGAAATCTCAAAGTTTCACCTTATCTCATGGAAAGATGAAGTAGCTGTGGCGGCTGTATTTCACGATTTTTGTGGATTTATTAAACGGTTATCGGCAAAAAAAATAAGGCAATTGTTAAGAAATATTCCGCCAAAATTGCCGATAGCGGCACTCCGGAAAATTCTTGACATTCCGCCGATAAAATGATATACTCGGAGTAAGTGTAGCTGCTGTCAATACTACCGAATGAGTTCTGCCGAATTCGCGCTTTTTTAATATCCTGCGACATACGCGGCAGGAAAGGAGTTAATATGCCGACTAAAAGACCTATTTCCGATTTGCACAATTATGACGAGGTACTCCAAGACGTCAAAAACGGCGAGCCCGTATTTTTTACCCAGAATGGCAAACCGCGCTACGTTATCCTTGACATAGAGGAGTACGAGAAAATCAACGCGACCCTGCGGCTGATGAGCGAGCTTGAAAAGGGCGAGCGTTCCGCACGGGAAAAGGGCTGGATAGACTTCACGGAAATCGAGAGGGAGTTCGCAAGTAATATTCCGGATTGAGTAATATTCTCAATATTGCGTGTTGACAATCTGCATATAATAAGCTATAATATATGCAGATAAACCGCGACATAAGGAGAACCCTATGCGAAAGTTCGACTACACATTCCTGAAAAAAATCAGTGTCCCCGCCGACATAATGAACTCCGCGACCTCGATCTACGAGATGAAAGCGAAAGCGGAGCTGCGCCGAACCGACTTCGCGGAGGTATTCTCGGCGATGGAATCCGTCGCGAAGATACAGTCGGTGAAAAGCTCCAACGCCATCAAGTGGATAATCATGACGGACAAGCGTATCCGCGACATCGTGAACAAATCCACCGCGCCGCTGGGTCATAACGAGCTGTAAATCGCAGGCTATCGTGATGCGCTTGACCTTATCCACGGCAGTTATTCCGACATTCCGTTCAGCGAAAAAAAGCATACTGGAGCTGCATCGAATGCTCCTCCAGCCGAGCGGCGACGACCTCGCGGGGAAGTACAAAACGGAGGACAATTCCATCATGGAAACCGACCGTGAGGGTGTTCGCAGCGTGCGTTTCACGCCGGTCCCCGCAGGCGAAACTTCCACGGCGATGGAACAGCTTATTCTTGCGTACCATGCCGCGTATTTGGAGGCGGAAATCAATCCGCTGCTGCTTATCCCATGCGTGATTTTGGACTTCCTCTGCATTCACCCGTTCCGCGACGGAAACGGCAGAATGTCAAGATTATTGTCGCTGCTGTTGCTGTATAAGAGCGGATTCAGTTCAGGGAAATATGTGTCGATTGCCTATCTTATTGAGCAGCGGTGCGGACGTTTGAAAACTAAAACCAGACGAAGGCGGTGCAGAAAATGATTCTGCACCGCCTTCGTGTTATTTAATCGTTAGTTATCCATTGACCTCTGTTTAAAATAATCGCTCAGAATACTAATCATATATCCATTGCAATATTCAGGGATCATGTCAATATCTTGGCTTATTTCTTCAACATTATTGAAGTGGTTCATATACTCTAATAGGCTCCGAAAAGCTATAAAGTCGTCGCAGTAAACACCGGTGTAATTAAAATATCCATCAGCATTTATATCATGCAGAACATGATATAACTTTTTATATAACGACAACTGCTTTTCACTTAACTGAAACCATTCTTTATCCAACAGTGTTTTAGAAACAGCCTCATTATGTACGTCATTATGAAGTGAATGAGATAGTGATTTCATAAATTTTGCGACAATACCCGCCAACATATCAGCCATTCTGATTCCAAAATGATTTTTGGAATCATCTTCCAAGATGTTTTCGAGTCCCATTTCTTTTGCAGAAGCAAGCGTGCGGCTTACTTCATCTTTCTCGCCCTCTTTGTCAAGTGTCAGTATATATTGATTTATTCCTGATTTATTAATGACTTCACTCAATCCTTCAAATGCCATATGATAATCCCAATCAACTGATTCAATAGGTTCAGCGTCACGTAAAACCTGCACAATTATTTCAAAAGCCTCATTCTCTTTCCACTTTAATTTTGGATTTTTCTTATTCAGTTCAATTCTCTCTGTAAAAAAGTTGACAAGATTTTCGATGAATTTGTCAGGAGAATTATAAATATTTTTAATGACTTCTTGAGGGCGATATGTTATTAATGCTTTTATAATAGAATACTTTATGGAGTTCCAATTTAGTATAATGCTGAAATCATGTTTTCTCAGCAATTGAAAGACAATAAATTCCATTTTACTGGTGCAAGATAGATAAACGAAGTCAATATTACTTATAATATCCAGATAATCTGAAAGTAATTCTATGTTTTGCTTATTAAAAGAAGCAAATCCGCTTTTAAATTGGTTAGGTTTTATGGTATCACTTTTAAGTTCACCATTCTTTTTTCTAAAGGAATATGTCTCTTCAAAGGCAGTATACTTTTCCGAAATCTCAGATTCCTTATCAGATTTCCAGCCAACTATAGCAGTCACAAAAGAATCATAAAAGTTCTCACTTGAGATTGTGGAATAATTTACCTATCGGCTGTGCTCAGATTCATCATAATAAAAGTTATACATTTTTTACCTTACCTTTCTTAAATGTGTAATTTAAATGAATATTTCATTCTATGTCATTATAGCACATGTTGACGTAAATGTAAAGTAGTACAAATGAAATTTGACATCTTATCGTTTCTGGGGATAAACCGAAAATTACTTTCCCTCGTGTGAAAATCTCTACTATGCAAGCTCATTCAACCGTATTGCCTACGAGTCCCATGTCAGAGTATATCCTTCATCACATTTGCCACAGTCTTGTCTGCCGAGTGTATTACGTGCACATAAATATTGCAGGCAGTTTCACACGGAAGTCTTTTCAGAAATTCAGCCAGTTCCTGAGTTTGCTTTCGGTGTGAGCTACTTCAAAAGTTGAAGCTGCTACAATATTGAGTGGCTGCATGACTGCGACAACGCTTTTGTTCCTATTCTATCTGTTGGGGCGTACCTTGTTGCGTACTGCTCAACCTGCTGAACCGGACTTTACAATGGAAGCGTGCATGACGGTTTATTTAAGGCGTTTCGCGACAAAGAAAATTTATATCAGTCCAACTACTGTTTACGGTATAGTTTAAACTTTGAGCCCGGTTTATTGCTACGTGTTTTGGAGTGTGGTGAAGATAAAGTTATTTTAACAGTAGGGCTGTTATATCAGAAGATAATTTTAAAGGTTTTAATCGGTTTTCAAAATATTGTGAATATTGCTAATCATGAATGTATAAAATTGTTGAAGTTAATAAAATTGACATCAAAAGTGTTTCTTTCACCATTATGTCCCTTTTTTATCACCTATTTATCAAACCAAAAGAATATATTCATAACAAATATTTTTGTTTCTATGAGGGTTGAAGTATTTTAGTAGTCAGCATAATAACTAAGATATATTATTAACTCGCTCACAGTTGGGGTATGTAATGCTATGAATAAATCTTGTAGGAACTGAGCATTAAATAAACCTTGCCAATTCATGCGTGGGTCACAAGGGGTGGCAGGAAAAATATTAATATTAGGAGATAAAACAATGCTTGTTTTTAACATTCCCAAACAGTATGAAAACCTGATTGCAGAGATTACAGATACCTTTGAAAATAGTGAACTGTTAGAAGTAGATTCACTGGGAGCAGATACATTGGTTCAAGTTATTGTTCCATTAATTGAAACTTCCATTTCTGCCCTTGCATTAATCATTATTAAAGCACAATCAATTTCTTCAAAAGTTGAGGTTGAATGGGACGGAATAAAGATTAAAGGAACTGAAAAACAGGTCGAAAAATTTTTAAACAAAATTTGCTCTCTTAACGAGAAGAAAACAAAGGGGAAAAAATAGACATGACTCCAAAGGAATACCTATCTAAAACTTGCAATTGTATTAAGAAACCCAGGCTGGTAGAAAGCCCCAAGATTTATAAACAGTTTAATAAATTGGGAAGCTATATTTTACCGGAAAATAAAGAACCAATTTTGATTTTGGATTGTTATACAACTAGAGTATATCCAAGGTTTATTCAGCTTCCTGATTATAAATTTGTAGCATGGGATAATCACTTTTGGGATATTTATGGCAGATTTTTATTTATGTATTTCTGTTACGCTAATATAGGAAGTAAAATACCACAATCCTTTTTTGTGAATTATTATAAGTCAATGTTGTTGGTTTTTTTGGCTAATAGAAATGAGAAATATCCAGCTTTTTCTCGTTATATTGCGGAAGAATATTCAAAAATGGATATGAAATTTCCACATTATAATGAGTACGAAGATATAAATGATATGTTGGATAAAATCGGACATCAGCAAGAATTTAATATTTCTCGTATATTTGGCTTTTGCCATGAAATATCTCATATAGCCTTTAGAAAAAATAACAAATTGTCTCAAGTAATTCAAAAAAGTGTTTTTACATATTGTGAATGCGGTAAGCAACTTATTGAAGCGTCTAAAAAATATAATCTAGTGCCAAATGATGTAGACGAAGAACAAGCTAATGAAAAGTTAAAAATTTATTCACAAATATTATCTGAAGCTGATAAAAGATTATTAGAAGAAGTGTGTTGTGACATTATGGCAATTCATGTTTTGTTCGAGTATTTTTAAGAAGAATGCAAAATGAATCCAGAACAAATAGATATGAGTCTTTCATCAATTTTTTATTTTTGGGTATGTTCCTCTTGGCTATCTTCATCAGAGAATTTTTGGAATGGTATGATTCAGGTATATACGGATATAAGAAATGACGATGCATTCGTAAATAAGAAAAATCCTTATTACAATTTAGGGACAAATATTACAGACGAATATGCTGTCAGAATTAGTTTTGTATCATCATACTGCATGGACAAGTTAGAAATTAAATTATTCAAAAATATTTCTGATGAAGTGTATAGAATTGGATTTGTGGATATCATGGAAAAAGCAAGGGGAATAGATATTATGGAGAATGTTCTAAACAAAACTAAAAATGCCAAGACCGACTATGTACATTCAATTTTTCATTTAAAAAAGAAAAATCAATTAATTGGATGGGAAAATGAATAAATGTTTAACAATTTATCATGTCGATTTTCAAATACATAGAAGTCTTTCCCGTTTGTAAATTAGTAAATTAATAAATAGTATCCTATACAACCATCCTCGCAGAATTCTCTGCGGGGATTTAAGTTTCAGTTCTTCTATGAGTTCCTGTTGATAACTGCTGCTTGGATGGGATGTTATATGCATTTTCCTTGCCTTGTGGTGATAAATAATAAGAAATAATTTGTGCACGAACTATTTGTTTTTAAGACCTGAAAAAGAAAAGGAATGCAATTTATCATCGCATTCCTTTATGTATTCCACTAGGAAAACCTTACCCCACGATCCCCCCGAAATCCTCAGCGAGCTTTCCGGAGCAGTCCTGGATATCCGGGACGACGCTCTCCTGCGGGACGTCCTCAACGTCCCTGCCGAGCAGTTCGTCTACGAACTCAAAGAAACGCTGGCTGTACGGGAGGTAGCGCTGTCTTATCAGCTCGGCGAATTCGGAGTCGCCGCTGACGGCGCGGGACGGATCCATAGCGCGCTCGCTGTAGAAGCTGAACATGTTCTCGAGGTGCTCGACGGACATGCGTGCGGTGTCCAGCAGACCGTAATTAGAACCCTGCATTTCAGCGACGTAGCCGGACAGCACCGAATTACCTCCGGGGCGCGTGTCGAGCGGGGAAGTCTGAATCAGATCATCGTAGGAGAAAACGCCGAGGTACGCCAGATCCGCGAGGAAATTGCTGTACTCCGCCGTTGATTTCACGCCGTATTGCGTGCTCCCGCCGTCGTTTACGAACGAGTAGCTTGTGTAGGTCTGCATGGAGCCGAGGTCGTGCCGGGAATACAGCCAGTCCCTCTGCTCGGCGGTAAGCTCGTGGGTCGGCTCGGAGTCGTCAATGCCGAGGGATTTCTTGTATTCCAGCGCCTTTTTGACCGCGTTGAATGAAATTCCCGGCTCCGTTACCCACTTGTCCGGAGCGCTGGCAAGTAAAGTGTCCTCCGCGCTGTCGGTGGTTTCGAGGGCTTCGCTGAATACGTTATCATTATTCCGCGCCCTGCTTTGTACCCGAGAATAGGTGAATATATTATTGTTTCTTGCTATGTTACCTATCATAATACATCTTCCTTAACCTATAGAGATATGTCCGCCGAGGGAAAGAGAATTTGATGAACCTTTCGGTGTTAAAGATATACTGTATGTGTGGTATTTCCTTGGAACCATGTACTGTATAACATAGTTTCCTCCTGACACTCTAGTATTGTAGTTTGTCCATTCAGGGTTATTAACTGTAAAGTCTACTGTGTAAGAAGAACTGGAACCGGATATATTGTAGACGATTTCAACGTAAAAAAGGTTGAAATCATTTTCTAACATCCACTGTGATATGCTGCTAGAAACAGTGCAGTTATATGGAGTGTAACCAGAACCAGTACTGCTCCACAGCTCCTCGTTCATAACTCGCTCATAAGCTCCCTTGCTAGAATTGTATCTAGCGGGAATTACCAATATCGAAACACCTTTAAGTTTGTTTGTTACAGCTAAAGGTTCAACTGTATCTTCTACACATAGCGTTTCGTTGGAAAGTACATCAAGAGAAATTGTTTCTTCGGCTGAAGCGGGTGTAATAAGCCAGCACAGCGATAAAACAAATGCCATAAGAGTTAATACAATTTTCTTATTGATAGTTTTTGTCATAATAGACCAACCCTTTCTTTACTGTGGTTTATAAATGTCGTAATTATAATGACTTAATGTTTTTCTGTGATTACCTCCTTCTGTAAATAGCAATAGCCTTGAATTACATTTTAGATACTTTCAACACTACTGTATTTTGTTTTAGTTTCTGATTCTCCGTTTGACAAGGTAAAAGTAAACACTGTTTTTAACCGGTATTTTCCAGTCGTTAGTTGACTGTAAGAATTACTAGCGTTTAATTTCAGAGAATCACAACTCATGCTCCAGGAAGCTCCTGGTACACTCTTCCATACTAAAGATTGTTTTTTCTCCAGCGTTTGAACCAAAGTAATAGCACATTTAGTGTTAGCTATTGCATAACTATAACAATTAGCTGTATTGCCTGAAATTTTCAAACTAGAGTCAGTTTTTTGTGCTATTTCATAATATAAACTTATATTTGAATTGGCGGTTTTATCATCTAATGCAATAGCATACGATGATATGCTGGTAGTTGTTAATATTGACACAGCAATAAAAACAGAAACTAAAAGTTTCATAATTTATAACACCTCCTCTCTATTTTAAAATATAGCAAAAGAGGAGGTAAGGTGAGTAGTTGTATTGACAAATTAACATAAATCGGCAGTTTGTACTATTTACTTGTCAGCGTTTTGTGCAAGTTTCACACTATCCGCAAGCGCGATAGTTTCATCTTTGGGGAGAGTAGCGGAAAGTTCCAGAATGTAGTCTCCGTTGTCCCAGACAATAGAGTTTACGGAACCGTAGCCGCCCAGAAACAGCGCAGAATGACCGCCGACGGTTATTTCCTCGAAATCGCCGTGCTCGTTATCAAAGCTGACGTTGTATATTGCTTTGGTGTGCTGTGTGAAGCTTATCAGCTCGTCACCGCAGCTGTAAGTTACGTCGTATACCGCACCGCCGGTCATTTCAGGAGTTATTTCGTTGGTCAGTTCAAAGCCGTCCGGGAGCGAGGGAATGCAGTATATATATTCTATCTGCGATTTGCCGGCGCCCGCTGCCTCGACCTCTACATTATCGGAATGCTGACGGAACGTGAAGTTACTGATGATAACTCCAGTGCAGCCTGCGATTGTCGCCATGAGAATAATTATCAGCAGTACAGCGGCTATCCGGCGGTTGAATTTTGGCTTTGTTTCCTGGATGGGAGCGCCGTAGAATTTCGAGAAAATACGGTGCATTCTTACGCGATGGGATAATGACGCGTGGAACTCCGGCGCGCTGTCAAACCCGGCGAAATCAGCGATGTACGCGTCTTGCAACGCGGCTTTCAGAAACTCAGAGTTCATTGTTGTTCTCGCTTTCTATGTACTCCCTTATCATCTTCATTGCGTCGGAAATTCGGCGCTTTGCCGCGGAGTATGATATGCCGAGGAGCTCGGCGATTTCCGTGTTCGGAACGTCGAAATTAATTCTCAGAGTCAGCGCGGACTTCAGGGTTTCCGGCATGTTCCGGACGAAATCCGCCAGCTTTTCGTAGGATATTTCGCCTATCACCTGTTCTTCGACTGACATGCTGTCGGGGATATTTTCGTCTAGTTCGACCTGCGGGAAGTGCGCCTTTTTACGCACAGTTTCTATTGCGACGTTCCGTATCACGATATCCACGAACGCGACTTTTTTGCTGTCGGGTACTTTGAAAAAAGTGTCCGGCTTCGCCGCAATCCGCAGGAACGCTTCCTGCACCGCTTCCTCGGCGTCGGCGCGGTTGTTAAGCCTTGAATAGGCTATGCTGAGGAAACGGTTACGATTCTCGGTGTACAGCTTCTCGACTATGTTTCTTTCTTCATCGGTTTTCAGTACCGAAAGTGCGGCTGATATCATGGTTGACCTCCATTAAAATAATCAGGCTTTATAGTCTATATTATAAACCGATGTCGGTAAAAAATCAAGAGAGCTGCCCAAGGATATTCTTGAAAACTTGCCATTAACAGCAGTTTTTTTTAGTAAACTGTTGACAATCTGCATATAATAAGCTATAATATATGCAGATAAATCGCAATATAAGGAGAACCCCATGCGAAAGTTCGACTACACATTCCTGAAAAAAATCAGCGTACCCGCCGACATAATGAACTCCGCGACCTCGATTTATGAGATGAAAGCAAAGGCGGAGCTGCGCCGAACCGACTTCGCGGAGGTATTCTCGGCGATGGAATCCGTCGCGAAGATACAGTCGGTGAAAAGCTCCAACGCCATCGAGGGGATAATCACGACGGACAAGCGTATCCGCGACATCGTGAACAAATCCACCGCGCCGCAGGGACATAACGAGCTTGAAATCGCAGGCTACCGCGACGCGCTAGACCTTATCCACAGCAGTTATTCCGAGATTCCGTTCAGCGAAAAAAGTATACTGGAGCTGCACCGAATGCTCCTTCAGCCCAGCGGCAACGACCTCGCAGGGAGATACAAAACGGAGGACAATTTTATCATGGAAACCGACCGTGAGGGCGTTCGCAGCGTGCGTTTCACGCCGGTTCCCGCAAGCGAAACTTCCGCGGCGATGGAGCAGCTTATCCTTGCGTATCACGACGCGTATTCGGAGTCGGAAATCAACCCGCTGCTGCTTATCCCGTGCGTGATTCTGGACTTCCTCTGCATTCACCCGTTCCGCGACGGAAACGGCAGAATGTCAAGATTGCTGTCGCTGCTGTTGTTGTATAAATGCGGATTCAGCGCGGGTAAATATGTGTCAATTGAGGAACAAATCAACACCTACAAAAATTATTACTACACGTCCTTGCAGAAGTCCTCGGAGCGCTGGCACGAGAACGATAACAGCTGCTTTCCGTTCATCGACAACTTTCTGTTTAACCTGAAAATGAGCTACTTTGAACTGGACAGCAGATTTGCAAATTTCAAGGATAAAAAGATAACAAAGAAACAGCGAATCGAGGATTTTATAACGGGCAGTCTGCTGCCTGTTTCCAAACGTGATATTTGCGACAAACTTCCCGACATCAGCGTAACTACCGTCGAGGTCGAACTCTGCTGAACATACTCAACGGAACAAGGAGCAAGGACAACCGATTATTCGACAAACAGCACACCCGCCGCAAATGCAAATGCATAAGCGGCGGATGTGCTATATTGTTGGCTCTTTTCGTTCAAATGCAATACTACACTTACACACTAAAGAAAGCCTACGTTGTCACAAATGAGAGCCACATCTTGATATTTTGCGTGAACTTATTCGCTTCTATATGCCATGACAATTCATTTTCGTTGAGCATCACATTGGAAATGCACTTTGAAAAAACCACACCACATACAAACTCTATTATTTTGCCAGATGAACACGCATTTGAGTGCCTTCGATAAAGTATGAATGAGTTAACTTCTCCCACATTATACATGTAGATGGATTAAAGTGTTCTTTTGCTTCATAATCAACTTTGAGTTGTTCTTCGTGATTTTTAATGAAAAATCTATCTATATTCTCAACAGACATTCCATAAAAAAACTCATCAGGATAATCTTCCATAATCATACTGGTTCTATTTATTTCTTTAAAATACTCTTTCATTTGAGCAGTCATTTCAAGTTTAGAAAGAACTCCATTTTCTATCGGAAACAAGTAATCTGTTTCCCAATACCCTGTTGCTATCATGTTATCGTAGACATAATTGTTGGGTTCAAAAACTGGGTCATAGTTTGTATATCCATAATATAAAAAGCAATTATTATATCGTCCAAAATTAAGCACTACACTGTCAGAAGATACAAATACATCATACAACACAGAAGGAATCAGAATACTAAGTTCCTCGCCCACAGTCACATTGAAATTCTTGTCTTCATTCCAATATATTATATCAGGGACAATCTTTATTAAACAGTAATCCTTTTTATATTGGGTTTCAAACAGTATCGGGGGTTGGTTTTCTTCTTTCATTTTGTCAACCTCTCTTAGCTCAATAATACCGTCTTTAACATGTTGAAAGTCATTGGCACTAGCGGCATCAGCTAACAATGACAATATAGCTAATAAAATAGATAATAGATTATTTTTCATCATACACCTCCAAAAGAATAAAACAAAACTGGCTTAGCCGCTCCGAAATGATTCGGAGCGGAGTCAAAAAAACAATTAGGTTCTTGTAACGCTGAACGTCTTATAATATGAAATTAAGTCAGTGTTATTGACTGCAATGACAGCTCTATTAACAGTTGTGCTTGTGTTGGCAGTTGAAAAGTTTGAGATGACAAACGAGTATGGATTGTTAGTGTTTGCATACAGTATTATAGGTGTCATTCTTGATGTCCTATTATATCTCACTATAGAGAATGATATACCACTTAGACTAACAGAACCTGTTGGTGTTACATTAAATTTTAGAGTATTATTGGCTACGGATGAAGTTGCAATATACTCATAGTGCTTTGATGTAGTACGATAAAATTGTTCATTTACTAAGTCAATATCTGTTCCCTTTATTACGGCATTACCATAAGCCCCATTAGGGAAACGCTGAATAAATAGCCTAGCAGAGCCGCCGTGACACAGAGCGCAAGTCAAAGTTAACGTTTTAGTTGAGCAATCGAAAATGCAGCATAAAACCCATCAAATTATCCCCATAACACAGGGTAAATGCCCATA
>JAGAJA010000017.1 GCA_017829075.1 Oscillospiraceae bacterium
ACCGACACGGACACCGATACTGATACCGACACGGACACTGACACCGATACCGACACGGACACTGACACCGATACCGACACGGACACTGATACAGATACGGACACGGATACTGATACTGACACTGACACGGACACCGATACGGATACCGATACGGATACTGATACCGACACGGATACTGATACAGATACGGACACAGACACCGATACAGATACAGATACCGACACGGATACCGATACCGATACCGACACGGATACTGACACGGATACCGATACCGATACTGATACTGATACTGATACGGATACGGATACAGACACGGATACTGACACGGATACTGATACAGATACGGATACAGACACGGATACCGATACTGATACGGATACGGATACAGACACGGATACCGATACCGACACGGACACGGATACTGATACTGATACCGACACCGATACGGATACTGATACCGACACCGACACGGACACTGATACAGATACGGATACAGACACCGACACGGATACAGATACGGACACTGACGAAGAACCCGAAGAGATCATTATTGAACCTGATGATGTTCCTCTCGGATTAATTCCCGATGATTTCAACCCTGATAATCCCACAGATGATGATATCATTATAGGCGACGGTATTGTTCCGCTGGCTGAAAATCCGAACATGGGTGTTGAAGCTCCTCTCGGCGCAGGAATTGCTGCTGCCGGAGCAGCAATTGCTCTTGGTCTGGCGGCTAAAAAGCGCAAAAAGTAATTCCTAATAAAAAAATCCCTCTCTGAAACCAGAGAGGGATTTTTCTATGTAACGACTGCTGGAAATCCGGCGGTCGTTTTATTTTTTCCATGTAGCAGGAGTGAATAAAAGCAGCATCGGGAACAGCTCCAGCCTTCCTGCAAGCATATCGAATATAAGAACGATCTTGGTAGGCGCGGAGAAAAAGCTGAAGTTTGCGGTAGGCCCGACAAGCTCTAGACCAGGCCCGATGTTGTTTATCGTTGCGGCGACAGCGGTGAAATTAGTTATTAAATCGTGATTGTCAAAAGAGATCATCACAAGAGAAACCGCAAAAATCATCAGATAGGCCACCATATAGACATTGACTGAGCGTACAATTTCATGGTCAATAGTGTGGGAGTCCATCTTGATTTTCTTGACCTGCCGCGGGTGTACCATTGTCTGAAGTTCCTTTGCCATTCCCTTGAAAAGAATAATCAGACGTGACACCTTAATTCCTCCGCCGGTGCTTCCTGCGCAGGCGCCGATGAACATTATCAATACCAGCAGAGTCCGTGATAACTCCGGCCAGAGGTTGAAATCTGTGGTGGAGAATCCGGTCGTTGAAATGAGTGAGGCTACGGTAAATGCTGAATGACGCAGCGCCTCTCCGACATTTTCATAAAGATCCGCAATATTGATCGTGATAATAGTAATTGCAACGCCGACAATGATCAGAAATGTCCGAAGCTCTATATTAAAAGCTTCGCGCAGTTTCCCAGTAAGAAGCAAAAAATAGCAGTTGAAATTAATTGCAAACAGTATCATAAATACTGTTATTACGATCTGAATGTAGGGGGAAAAGCTTCCCATGCTTGAGTTGAAGAAGCCAAAGCCACCGGTTCCGGCAGTGGCAAACGAAGTATTCAGCGCCTGAAATACCGTCATTCCTCCGCATAGCAGCAGGATAAATTCTATCAGCGTAAGTACGAAATAAATGGAATACAGAAGCAGAGCGGTGGTTTTTACTCTCGGGACAAGCTTGCTGACAGAGGGACCGGGGCTTTCTGCTTTCATTATGTGCATATTCTGGGCACCAGACAGGGGAATAAACGCCATAATGAACACAAGTACGCCCATTCCGCCGACCCAGTGGGTGAAACTTCTCCACATAAGGGAGGCTCTTGACATTGCCTCAACATCGGATAGAATGCTTGCACCGGTGGTGGTAAATCCGGATACCGTTTCAAACAGCGCGTCGATATAATTGGGTATCTCCTCAGTCAGTACGAATGGAACTGCTCCGAATGCACTTAATATGATCCAGCTCAGCGCCACGATAACGCTTCCCTCGCGGGCGTAAAGCTGACGGTTTTTCGGCTTTTTCAGAACCAGCAGGCTTCCGATTAAAAGACAGCCGCTGAGCGAGAGCAGATAGCTCCACAGGGCGGATTCCCCGAAAACCAGTGCCGTAACAGTCGGCACAGCTAGGAACAAGCCCTCAAAAATCAATATCCAGCCGAGGATATAGGTTATCATTCTGTAATTCATTTCTATGCTCCGGTTATTTCAGTATGTCGGTTATGTCATGAAGCGCAAGCTGGCTTGATACGATTATGACCGCGTCGCCTATCTGTAAGCTGTCGTGACCTCGCGGAATAATTACCTTTTTGTCCCTGAGTATCGCGGCAACAAGCACGTCCGGCTTCAGGCTCATTTCCATGAGAGGAACATCGACCACCGGGGACGCTTCCTTTATTACAAATTCAGCGGCTTCAACTTTGCCCTTGATGATATTGTAAAGGGATTCCATGTTGCTGCCTATGGTGTTTTTCATGGCGCGGACATAACGAACGATATAATCGGAGGTTATATTTTTCGGATAGATTATCGTATCCAGATCAAGATGATTTATTACGTTCCCGAAGTCGATACGATTGATCTTTGTTACAAGCTTGCAGTTGCAGGCGCTTTTGGCATAGAGCGAAAGAAGAATGTTCTCCTCGTCAAGGTTTGTCAGGGCAACGAAGGCTCCGGTGTTTTCCAGACCGGATTCCATGAGAATATTCTTGTCGCTGGCGTCGCCGTTGATTATTGTAACATCATCAAGGGTCGAGCAAAGCTCTTCGCAGCGCTTCGGGTCTTTTTCTATCAGCTTTACCGACATTCCTGAGCGCAGGAGCTGTTCACAGAGGTAGTGACCTATCTCGCCGCCGCCTACTATCATTACGTCCTTGACGGAGTTGGTTTTGTACTTTATTTTCCGGAAGAATTCTGCCGCTTTTCTGGGGGCGGCGACTATGGAGATAACGTCTTTTTCCTCAAACACCAGATCGCCGTTTGCAATATGTACATCATCGCCGCGTTCAACGGTGCAAACAAGCACATCGCAGTGCAGCTTTGCCACGATCTCTTTTACAGAGCAGCCGGCAAGGGGGCTGTTTTCCGGAAGGCGGAATTTCAGAAGTTCCACCCTGCCTCTGCCGAAGGTGTCAATTTTTATTGCGGAGGGGAAGCGCAGTACTCTTGCGATCTCGCTTGCGGCTGCCTGTTCGGGGTTAATTACCATTGCAAGACCCAGCTCGTCCTTTAAGAACGGAGTTTCTGTGTAATACTGCGGGCTTCTTACTCTTGCGATAGTGTGGCAGTTTCCGGCTTTTTTCGCAATTAGGCAGCAGAGAAGATTAAGCTCATCGGAGCCTGTCACGGCTATGAGCAGATCGGCGCGGCTTATTCCGGCTTCCTGCTGGACAAGGTGGGTCGCTCCGTTTCCTACTACTCCCATTACATCATAATGGACTGTTGCATAATTCACTTTTTCGGGAACTATGTCTATTACAGTGATATCGTTTCCTTCTTCATTAAGCTGCTCGGCGAGCGCCTGACCTACCTTGCCGCAGCCTACGATAATTATGTTCACTATATGCTCCTTTTTTCCTGTTGCGGAAATCACATTGCTTCCCGCAGGTGAATTTCTTTATATAAACTTTATACCAATATTAATATACACCATTTTGACAGAAATGTCAATGCACATGATTTTTCTTATGTATTTTTCTAAACCGGGAAGTTTTTCTTTCCGGTTTCAGACCGTCGAAAAAGTCCCTAAAGGGACTTTCTCGCCGAGCATCCGCACTGCCCGCACTCACTGACAGCAAAGCTGTCAGTTCGCACAGTTGTGCGGATAGAAGTGTTTTTTTGCCCCGGCAGAGCTGGGGCAAAAAACGGATTTTAAAAGCCCGCTTCGCGGGCAAAACTGAGTTTTTCAACAAGCAAAAACCGGGAAGTTTTTCTTTCCGGTTTATTTGTTTTGCAGTTTTTTGCAGTATTCATGGGGGTATTATCTAATCAGCGGGAAGGAAGTCAAGAAAAGACAGAATTCCGGCAAATAACCGGGATATTCCCGGAGATAGGAGGAATGGAATTGGGCTTAAAGGACTGGCTGCTCAGGAAATCGGTATCCGGCGGCTCTTCGTCAGGGCTTACCGCAGGCTACTCCGACATTCAGCGTTGGGAGGATATCTACAACGGCGGCGGCGACTGGCGATATACCCGAAAGGGCGGTATTCAGGGCGGCACAAGGCGGCTCGCTTCGCTGGGAGCGGCAAAGGCGCTGTGCGGAGAGCTTGCAAGGCTGTGCTTCACTGAAGGAACGGCGATGTGCTATTCTGACGGTGATACCGAAAAGCTGGTGAAGCGTGTGCTCAAGGATAGCCGGTTTGCAGAGCGGTTTCCGGAGTTTCTGGAAAAGGTATTCGCGCTGGGCGGCGGTGTGATCAAGGTTTATCTTGGCGGAAGTCAGACGGGTGCGTCTGAGATCCGGGTGGACTTTGTTACCGCGGACTGCTTCCTTCCCACCGGGTGGAATTCAAGAGAGATCACCGGCGGCGCGTTCGCGTCCCGGATCATGTCCGGCGGCAAGAGCTACATTCTGGCGGAAACTCAGGAAATGGACGGAGGAGCGCTCGTGATACGCAACAAGCTGTTCCGTGAGAACGGCGCGGAAGCGGATATCGGAGCGGCGCTGCCGGGGCTGCGTCAGCAGAGCAGGATAGAGGGGATAGGTTCGCCGTTGTTTGTGTATCTGAGCGCGGGAGCGCCCCGCAGGAGCATTCTCCCCGGCGAGTGTCCGCTTATCGGAAGCTCTGTATTTGCGGGCGCAGAGGATACTCTGAGAAGTATCGACACGGTATTCGACAGTCTGGGGAGAGAATTTATTCTCGGAAAGAAGCGGATAATCGTTCCTGCATACGCAGTACGCGGTGAATGGGACAGCGACGGCAACAAGCGGCAGTACTTCGACGTGAATGACGAGGTATTTCAGGCGATGTCCACCTCGGACGCAGAGGAACTGAAGATCACCGACAACACCGCAGAGCTTCGTGTGGAGGAGCATATTCAGGCGCTGGGAGAGCTGCTGGATCTGCTGTGTATGCAGGCGGGGCTGTCCGAGGGCGCGCTGTCCTTCAAGGACGGAACGATACGAACTGCGGCGGAGGTAGTCAGCAGAAACAGCCGCACCTACCGCACTCAGGCGTTTTACCGCCGCATGATCTCGGAAGCGTTCAGCCGCATGGTGCAGAATATCTGCATTCTTGGAAAGATGACTGGGGAGCTTCCGGACGGGGCAAACGACAGCGCTTCCGCGGTGTTTGCGGACGGAGCGGCGGAGGACGACGGGACAAGAACCGACAGAGCGGTGAAGCTTTACAGCGCCGGAGTAATTTCAAGGGCAAGGGCATTGTCCCAGATTTACGGAATATCGCTTGAGGAGGCTCAGGCGATGGAAAGGATCGATTTCAATGGATAACGAAAATATCGAACAGATTACCGAAACGGCAGAGCCTGAAATTCAGCAGGTGGAGCAGCCCGAAGCGCCTGATCAGAATGATGAGATCACCGCGCTGCGCGGGGAGCTTGTGGAGCTCAAGCTGCGACTGGCGCTGCTTGCCGCAGGAGCTGTTCCGGAAAAGCTGGACGAGGGCGTAAGGCTTGCTAAGGGACTAATGGCGGCGGACGGCGGAGAGCCGGAAAATGCCGCTGAGGAGGTGCTGAGGGAATATCCTCACATCAAGCTGGCAAAGCGTGTTATTCCTCAGCTTTCGGCGGAGTCAGCCGGTTGCGGGGACGGATTTGCGGCGATAAGGAACATCTTCGCAAAGAGATAACGCATTGATCTATCAGCGCGCCGGACGGAAGGCATCGGGCTTACCGCAGGAAACAGCCGTGCAGGGCGCTGTAAATCATGAGTAATATCAACTTCGCTTTTCCGCTGAGCGGGGTGAAGTTAAAACAAGGCGGCATAAAGCCGAGGGTGGGACGGAGGGTTTACATATATATTCTCAATCGGCATAAGCGGCAGGGCGGCACAAGCAGAGGTTGTTCACCGGAAAATCAGGTGCGGCAGCGGGCTTGCTTCATGCGGATAATTCTACAACAACTTTTTACAGGAGGTTTTTTTAACATGGCAAATACAATTGAATATGCAAAGGTATTTCAGAAGGAGCTTGACAAGCAGGTGATCGAGGGTTCTACCTCCGGCTGGATGGAGGAGAATGCTTCTCAGGTAATTTACAACGGCGGCAGTGAGATCAAGCTGCCCAAGATGTCGCTTCAGGGTCTGGGAAGTTACAGCAGAGGCGATGGTTATGTGAGCGGAGCAGTTACCTACGCTTATGAAACCTTTTCGCTGACCCAGGACAGAGGCAGACGTTTCCGCATTGACGCTATCGACGTGGACGAGAGCGGTTTCGGACTGGCGGCGGCGAATGTTGCGGCTGAGTTCCAGCGCACACAGGTGATTCCGGAGATCGACGCTTACCGCTATTCTAAGCTGGCGGCTGCGGCAGGTATCCGCGAGACCTATACTCCGGACAAGTCCACAGTGATGTCCTCTCTGCTGGCGCAGCTCGGAGAAGTCCGTGACATTACCGGCGACGAGGGAGATGTGGTGATCGTCATGAGCCGTCCGGTTTACGACAAGCTCATGCTTTCCGGCGAGATCTCCTATGCGGTGGAAACATCTCAGTTCAAGCAGGGTGATCTTGAATTCAGCGTAAAGACGATCAACGGCGTTCCGGTAATTCCTGTTCCCTCTGCGAGAATGAAGACCGCGTACACCTTCAAGGCAGACGGCGACGGAGGTTTTGAGGCGGCTTCTGATGCGAAGGATATTAACTGGCTTATCTGCCCCAAGTCTGCTCCTATCGCGGTTTCCAAGACCGACAATGTGAAGATCATCACACCGGAGGCAAACCAGTTTGCGGACGCGTGGGACATTGACTACCGCAAGTACCACGATCTGTTCATTCCCGACAACAAGAAGTCTGTTATCGCAGTTTCTGTCGGAGCATAAAACCGTGTAAACAACAAATGGGCGCAGTTTAAATGCTGCGCCCTGATTTGAAAGGAGAATGAAAATGCTGATAACAGCAGCGGAATACAGCAGCATGGGGTTTCCGGCGGTGAGCGGCGGTGATATCCAGAGCTGCATTATGAGAAGCGATTACATCATCGGCGCCCTGACCGAGGGGAGAGCGGAAAAAGCTGTCGAAGCCGGTGGAAAAGCAGCGCAGCTTGTGAAGCAGGCTGCGGGATTTCAGACCTATATGCTGTTGAAAGAGGCTGAGAGGATCGGAAAGAGTGAAAAATCCGGCACAGCGGAAAAGGTCGCGATCGGCGATTTTTCGTACAGCACCCAGACCAGCGAAAGCAGCGAGGTACAGACCTCCGACTGCGATGATACCGGAGTAAATGTCATACGCCTGCTGAGAGCGGCGGGCTGTATGTACGCCGGAGTGGAGGTGCTGGAATGACATCAGTCAGACCTATTCCACTAGAGTTGCTCACAGACATCGCAGTGCTGAGAACTCCGTCCGGCTCCGGCTATACGGACACAGATCTCATTGATGTGCGTATTGTCAGGACGAGCGGGATCACTGATTACACCGCCGGGCGCACAAGGGACTGCACAGAGATCGTAATGTACTTTGACTGTGTGAATTCCTATCCTCAGGACACGGTTTTTGCCGCCGGGCAGACGATCATGTACTGCGGCGAGAGCTATGAGGTAATTCAGGCGGAGCTGTTTTCGGGGACAGAGCCTCATCATTATAGAGTAAAAGCGAGAAAGACCGGAGGTACATTCCGTCCGGAGTGAAAGGAGGTGCGGCAATGAGCAAGGACAGCAGATCCGGAAAATCAACAGTGAAGCCGATCAGCGGCAGGGAAGAGGGCTATCGTCTTGCAAAGCTACTCAGGGCTGGCAGCCGTGAGCTTTCACGGCAGCTCAACATCAAGAAGTCGCAGAAGCAGAGGTAGAACAGGAGGTAAACATGACGATCTGGATAAACGACATTGAGTTTAATAAAGTGACGGAGCTTTCCGTTGACCGGGAAACCAGACGAACAAGCATTCATTACAACACTCAGGGGGATATGCTTATCGACCTTGTGAACAGGAAGTACCGTCTGACGGCAAAATTCGGGCTGCTTACAGAAACCGAGCTGAAGCAGCTCAGAAATCTGACGGAGGAGATTTTTGTGACGGTGAAGTTCCCTGCGCCGGAAGGGACTTCTGACAGCAATAATACGATCACTGCGGAATTCCATATAGCCGATGAGCCTGCTCCTGCCGTTACCGTGGTGAACGGAGTGACATTGTACGGCGGCGTGGAGCTTGTCATGCAGCAGAAGTGAGGTGAGGATATGGTCGAGGTTTCAGAAAAATTCATAGAGCTGGCGCAGCAGAACGGGCGCAAGGTATGGTGCAGGATCGTTGCTGACGGGGAGGAATTCCTTGACGACAGGATCATTGACATGGACTTTGACGATGTGGTTCACCCGGATTGGTTCACGGTGGGAACTACCTGCGCCAACAGGCTGCATTTTACTGCGGTCTATGACGGAGAGATCTCCGCCGGGAGCGAGGTCAGGGCTTATATCAGCTTTGACGGCGAGGAGTGGTGTCCGCTGGGAGTATTTTTCGTAGCGAGAAGATATATCCGCGGAAATTACATCAGCGTTACCGCTTACGACAGAATGTACAGCCTTGATGTTGACTTCCGGTATGACGGGGCGCTTCCCGTGACGTCTTCTGAGTTGATGAGCGCTGTCTGCGCCAGCGTGGGTCTGGAATGCGCTGACCCGGGGTGGGATTATAAGATCGAGAAGATCCCGGAGGGCTGCACCGCGAGGGACATTATCGGCTACATTGCGGGAATAAACCGCGCCTGCGCTAAGATCGACCGTCTTGGCAGGCTTGTGCTAAAAAGACACCACTTGATAGATTTCGCGCTGCGTGACAGAAACTGCTGGGAAGTCCAGCGGAACATGGGGCAGTCGGTCATTACCTGTATCAGGGCGAATACCGGGGACGGAGAGATAACGGCTGGAAGCGGCGCGGAGATCTCCACGCTGGAGATGTACAATCCGTTCATGACCCAGTCTATCGCAGATCAGATGTATTCCAGCTACAAGCCGTTTTCGTTCTACGGCGCTGAGCTGGAAATGCAGGGAATGCCGTTCCTTGAAGCAGGAGATAAGATGAATTTCCTTGACGGGAGGTTTCTCTATCAGATCGTGATAAGCGAGATCGAATACAGCTACAACGGCGGACTGTCGGCGGTACTTTATTCCAAGAATAAGGTGAACGATGAGGAATACGGAGATCTTGAAAAACTGCTGGAACAGCTTGTCCACACAAAGAACGCGGTATACTACAAGCGTGAGAACGAAAAACAGATATCGCTAAAGAGCGAGCCGCAGATCATTGCGGACTTTGAGTTTGAAACGCAGGAGGACTGCTTTGCGCAGCTTGACGTGGTATTCACGCTCGTAAAGAGTACAGCGGAGGTGCTGATCGCCGCGATAAACGTAAATGGTACGGATATTCCCCGCAGGAATATACAGTCCCTGACCGGTTCCGGGTATGAGCTGGTGCATTTTTATCATCTGGCGGAGAAACTACCGGCGGGGAAAAACCGCATCTACGTCACGGCTCAGACAAAGACCGGCGACGCGTATATCTATGCCGGTGATCTGCTTGCGACCCTTGTGGGACACGGAATATACGGAAATTCCGGCAGCCAGAGGGACAAGGTGTCTTTGTATGAAAAGACGGAGCGTTTTAAGGTATACACTCCGACGCTCACGGCAAAGGAGATCACAGCGGAATTTAACAAGGAGGTTACATAATGGAGGGAAAAGCAACATTTACTCTTACAGACGCAGCAAGCGGAAAGATAATCCGGCAGTTCACAGAGCACAATCTTGTGACGGACGCGGTAAAGAGAATTCTTAACCCGCCGGGAAATACGCTGATGTATAAATTCAACTATTCTGATTACATACAGCATATGCTTCCGTTAAGCCAGACGCTGTTCGGCGGTATAATGCTTCTCGGGAACAATATGGAGGAGCGAGCGGACAACGTAATGCTCAACAAAAACTGCATACCTATCGCCACTGCCGGCGGAGCCTATGCCGGTACCAACACCATGAGAGGTACGCTTAATGAAAACGAAAGCTATGCAACCGCAAACGGCTATCATTTCACATGGGATTTCGGAACAGACAAGGCAAACGGCACTATAAAATGCGCGGCGCTCACCAGCCGCGTGTTTGGAAACACAGGCTTCTGGTTTGAGGATAAAACCGGCTCTGCCATGATCGACCCGATAAATGTTTCAACAGTGTCCAATGTTTCGACTCAGTACATGAAAGCTCTGGGACAGTATGTCGGGACTTTTGAAAAGAATATCCATACTTATTTTAAAAGAACCCTCGACAATACCGTAATTGAATTCTTGAAGTACAAGAGTCTTGATCCAAACAGCATAGGGCTCAATGATAGGGTGGATATCTCAGGGTATGCGGAGCCGATAGCCACCGTTCAGGTGACACTTCCCATAAGCCATAATATTAATGTGAGATGGTACATTGATAAGGATACAAGCGTATTGTATTTCTTCACCGGAATATATAATGACAACGGACAGTACAAGTTGGATTATGCTGGGATAAGCATGAATGATTTCAGTATTGCCGATACAGGTACGCGCAAGCTTTCGTGCAACTATTCCCTGCATCTTTCTACTGCGCTTTATGAGGACAAGCTTTTCATTGCCGGAGATAACCGTATCGATATTTTCAACAGCGGCGGAGAAATGATCGCAAGCTATCCTTATTCATTGACAGGCGCTCCATATTTCTTTACGGTGAACGGTGTACTGTCATTTGTGTCCGCAAATACAGCGACCCTTTCATATCTGAACGGTATTTTTTACAGCACATACAACCCAAGCAATTACAGCATTATGAGTTCAGTGGACTGTGACCCGCCCTACTATCCGTTTGCCTATGTAAATCCTTACGGCGGTACATATGATGTAAGCGCTAATCCCTATCTGGGCTTGGCAGCGAATTACCTCGCAACGATAAACAATCTGAGCGAGCCGCTGGAAAAGACCAACGAGCAGACGCTGAAGATCACCTACGACATTACGCATTAAAAATCTCAGCCCCCGAAAGGCGTAGCCGCCTTTGGCAGTTTCGCCGAGCCAACACCTCCACTTTGGGGAAGGTAGTTTAGCTCGGCGGATCAAAAACTGCTTTATCGGCAACGCTCTAAGGAAAGGGGGCTGTTATTTTTTATGCCTTTGCAGCGCTGTCCTGCTCCGCTTTTTCAAAATAGCGGCACTGGGATTCTGAGGTAGCCGTTGGGCGGGTCAGATCGTTCAGGGTGCATGATCCGTCCTTCTGCCAGCGGCAGTTTTCCTTGCAGGGTACTATATTCATACTTCGCCTCCGGAAAGCGTTTTGCCCGGATAGTGTTTGCAGATTATCCGGTAATATTCCGAACCTGCAGACTGGTATCTAAAAATCAAATTCGCCCCGTTCAAACCCGCACACTCATGCTGCTGAATTTGATACGCTACTCTTTAATCAGCGTATCCATAATGCCTACGAAGAAATCCCCGACAGGCGCTTCATAGTTTCGCGGTATCCCAGTTCGATGCGCAGCGCGGCGTTTTCGCCGTCAAAATCCAGCGTTCCGGTTCTGAGAAGCTTCTTTTCCGGCTTGCCGAGCAGGATTTCGTCAGAGGGGAAAAGCTCTATGAACTCCGCGTCCGGGAAAGCGGAGAGATCTGCGCCGTCCTTTCCGAGATAGGATATTATGAACCTGCGTATCCCGATATCGTAAAGCGGTTTTACCGGGATATTGTCGGATAAGCCGCCGTCCCGGTAGTGATAGCCGTTGATCTCTTCGGCAGGGAACACCGCGGGAATTGCGCTGGAAGCGGTGAGAAAAACAGTGATCTCCTCCGGTGAGTAAGCGCTGAGATCGAAATATTCCGGAATACCTAGATCGCTATTGTGGCAGCAGGCAAAGCAGGGCATTCCGCAGCCGGAAACGCAGCGGTTCACGCCGTTCTCGGCAATGAGCGAGATAAGCCCGCTTCGGGAGAAAATGCCGGAGCGGGACAGCTTTTCCGGGTCGGGAATTGTGATCGTTTTGTTTTCAGAGCCGAGAAAATCCACCACATGGGACAGCACTCTTCCTGCGGTTTCCATTGGGTCTGTAATATCCTGACGGCGTATCGAAGTCCAGATTTTTTCAGCAAGCTGGTAATCTCCGCAGGCAAAAAGCGCCGCGTTCAGCGCTCCCACCGAGGTTCCGGAAACAGCGGTAATATCCCGGCAAAGCTCCAGCTCCCGGAGCGCACGCCATACTCCGATCTGATAAGCGCCTCTGCCGCCTCCGCCGCAGAGCACAAGTCCGGTTTCCTGAGCAGAACTCATAAGCTGTCACCCCTTGAAAAAAGTGTCCGGTATATTCTATGCTGAAGAGCAGGGGAGCGTCACCGTTTTCTGAATTTCTCCGGCAGGAACACAAACAATGCTGCGGCGGTCACTGCAATTCCAAGAAAAAGGAACCTGACCGGCTGATCGCAGAAGTACGCGCCTATCGCCGCAAATCGCTCTGTATCCCAGAACAACACAGCGCCGATAATCACGGCGAATACCGAGCATACAAGCACAGCTCCGGCGGCGCAGTCCTTGCAGCGGCGGATATTTTCGTCCTTTTCCGGGGAAACCTTGTCGCAGAGCCTTTCGGCGGCGGTGTTGAACAGCTCCGCGGAAAGAACCGCGGCAAACGTCAGCAGAAGAACTGCCCATTCCGATCTGGAAAGCTCATAAAACCGAAGCGCGAACCAGCTTACAAAGCACACCGCGCAGATATGCACACGGAAGTTCCTTTCGGTGAAGCCGTGGGCTATTCCGGCGGCGGCATAGACGAAGCCTTTAAGAAAGCGCTTCATCAGCCGTTCTCCCGTGTAATTCCAAGCTTATCCAGCACCTTTTCCTGTTTGCCGAACATGAGCTTTTCTTCCTCCTCGCTGTTCACATGGTCGTAGCCGAGCAGGTGGAACAGCGAATGAGTGATGAGGAATGCGACCTCTCTGCGGTAGGAATGACCGTATTCCTCCGCCTGCTGCGCCGCGCGTTCAAGGGAAATCACGATGTCACCGAGCATGATCGCGTCGTTGTCCGGGTCGATCTCATAGCCGTCATCGTCGCCGAGGGGGAAAGAAAGCACGTCTGTTTCCCGGTCTATTCCCCGGTGCTCGTTGTTGAGTGCCCGTATTCCCTCGTTGTCAACAAATGTCACGGAAACCTCGGCGGTGTCGTCTATCCCCTCTTCTTCAAGAGCGGCGGCGGTGCAGTCCTCTATCAGCTTTTCTATGTCCTGCGGCGGGTCGAGCTTATCCTGCTCGTTGCTGAGAAAAATCTCGATTTTCATTAGCTTCTCCTTGTCTGCGGTTTTTTCTGCTGCTGCGCCATGTTTGCCAAGTTAGACTGATTATAGCTGTCGTATGCCTTGACTATTTCCTGAACAAGGCGGTGGCGTACAACGTCCTTTTCGCTGAATTTGTTCTGCGCGATGCCCTCAATATTCTTCAGAACTCTCAGCGCTTCGATAAGACCGGATTTTGACGTTTCCGGCAGGTCTATCTGGGTGATATCTCCGGTTATGACCATTTTGCTGTTGAAGCCCAGACGGGTGAGGAACATCTTCATCTGCTCGCGGGTGGTGTTCTGAGCCTCGTCAAGGATAATGAAGCTGTCATCAAGGGTGCGTCCTCTCATGTAGGCGAGCGGCGCGACTTCGATTGAGCCGCGTTCCTGATGCTTCGCGAACGCCTCCTGTCCGAACATCTCGAACAGCGCGTCATAAAGCGGTCTGAGGTAGGGGTCTACCTTGTTCTGGAGATCGCCGGGGAGAAATCCCAGCTTTTCTCCTGCTTCAACGGCAGGGCGGGTAAGGATTATCCTCTGAACCTCGTGAGCCTTGAACGCGCTTACAGCAAGCGCCACCGCAAGATAGGTCTTACCTGTGCCGGCAGGGCCTACGCCAAAGGTTATGGTGTTTTTGCGGATAAGATCGCAGTACTTTTTCTGACCGAGGGTCTTGGGGCGGATAGGCTTTCCGGCGTAGCTTACGCATACGCAGTCGGAGGAGATGCTGTCCGCCTGCGACTCCGTGCCGTCGTTCACCATTGAGATAACATAGCGGACATTCTGTTCGTTTATCGGGTCGCCCTTGAAATACATCTTAGACAGGGCTTCTATGCAGCGCCGCGCCGCGTCCACCGACTGTTCGCTTTCTCCGGTTATCTTCACATCGCTTCCCCGGCTGAATACGGTGACTGCGAATGCTTTCTGTATTAAATTCACGTTGCTGTCGAAATCCCCGAACAGCGCGTGGAGCTGCTCAAGGCTGTCCATAGTTAGCGATACTTCTGACATATTGCGCCTTTCTTTTTTTAGAATTATTTCTTTTATTATACACCGTAACAGCGGGGTTGTCAATGAGTTTTAGAGTTGTAACCGCCCGTATCCTGCCGGATTTACTCCTGAATACCAAGCAGCCGCATGGCGTTCCGGCAGAGGATATCCTGCCGCTCCTCATCTGTAAGCGGGAGCTTGTTGAAGCGCTCCAGTTCCTCAACGGCGCTCCACATGGGATAGTCGGTGCCGAACATCACGCGGTTTGTGCCGATTTTTCTGATCAGCTCTGCGGCGCGTTCCGGGGACATTGCGTAAAGGCTGCTGGAGCAGTCCGCATAGATCCCGCTGCCGGAGAAAAGCCCCTCAGCCTCATCCCATTTTGTCCAGCCGGCTAGGTGAGCGCCTATAATGGTGAGCTTCGGAAAGCGCTTCATGACGTTATAAAGCCGCCGCGGAGAGGAAAAATCATATCTGCTGTCCCCAACGTGGAACAGAATGGGAAGTCTGCCCTCTGCTGCCTCATATATAGGAAATGCGCGTTCATCGTCCAGATTGAACTGCTGGAAATCCGGGTGCAGCTTGATACCTTTAAGTCCCAGCGAGATGATGCGCTCGGTTTCCTGTTCGATCCCGATGAAATCCGGGTGGAGCGCGCCGAAGCCGATAAGCTCCTGCGGGTGGAATTTCACCTGCTCTGAAACAAAGCTGTTGATGTTGTGTACCTGCTCCGGTACGGTCGCCACTGATTGGACTAGTGCCATGTTTATTCCGGCTTTACGGTTGATTTCAAGAAGCGAACCTACCGTTCCGTCAAATCTTACTCTCATATTATAAAAGCTGCTGATGCCGTCCGCAGCGCGGGCTGCTATCTTATCGGGGAAAATATGCGCGTGTGCGTCAATGATCATGATTTTGACCTCCATATACTTGCAGTTTATTATGGAAAAAGCTTTGTTCATCACAAAATCATTTTTTCATTTATAGACTATTATATCACTTTTTTGTGAGAATGTCCATATTGGTGGGCTTTGAAAATTTTTTGTATAATACGACGGAAAATGGTTTTGTTCAGTATCTGTTGAAGCGCTGTGATCATATGCCCTCTTTTTTTGAAAAAGCTATTGACCAAAACGAATATTTGTTGTATAATTAAGATATATTCTTTATTTAGAAGAAAAGAGGTATTTACATGATTGCAATTGGCTCAGACCATGCAGGATATGGACTGAAATGCGAAATAATAAAGCACCTTGAGGAAAAGGGCGTTGAGTTTGTGGACTGCGGCTGCAACGGCGAGAGCGTGGATTATCCCGACATCGCCGAAAAGACCTGCGCAAAGGTGACCTCCGGCGAGGCTGAGAAGGCAATACTCATCTGCGGCACCGGCGTTGGCATCTCAATATCCGCGAATAAGATAAAGGGTATCCGCGCTGCGATGTGCGGCGACTGGTATTCCGCAAAATACACCCGCCTGCATAACGATGCGAATGTGCTTTGCATGGGCGGCAGGGTTATCGGCGCGGGACTTGCTGCGGAGATAACCGATATATTCCTTGAAACGGAATTCGAGGGCGGACGTCATGCCCGCCGGGTAGAGAAAATAATGAAATTAGAGGAGAAATAAATATGAGCAACGTAGTATTATGCGATCACCCGCTGGTTCAACACAAGATATCCCTGCTTCGGGACAAGAACACCGGTTCTAAGGAGTTCCGGGAGCTGGTACAGGAAATATCCATGTTCATGTGCTATGAGGCTACCCGCGACCTGCCTTTAAAGGAGGTTCAGATCGAAACTCCGCTGGCGCTTGCTACCGCAAAGGTTATTAGCGGCAGAAAGGTAGCATTTGTGCCGATCATGCGCGCGGGTCTGGGCATGGTTGACGGCGCGCTGGCGCTTGTTCCCGCCGCAAAGGTAGGTCATGTGGGGATTTACCGCGACAAGGCGAACAGCAATTCCGCGCAGGATTATTACTGCAAGCTGCCGTTTGATATCGCGAACCGCGAGGTAATCATTCTCGACCTCATGCTTGCAACCGGAGTTTCCGCGATCAAGACTGTTGATATCGTAAAGAAAGCCGGCGCAAAGCACGTCAAGTTCATGTGTATCCTTACCTGCCCGGAGGGAATTAAGGCGCTCCAGACCGCTCACCCGGACGTTGATATCGTCTGCGGCGCAATTGATGAGGGTCTGAACGAGGATCTTTACATCGTTCCCGGAATCGGCGACGGCGGCGACAGACTGTTCGGCACCAAGTAACGACAGAGAATAATAGATAAATAGATCATGGGGAATACATAATCTGCCTGCGGTTCTGCGGGCGGGTTTGTGTTCCCTTTTTGTATGGGAAATCGTCTGATGATACATTTTTGAGGAATAACGCTAGATCTCAGATTGTCAAGTGTGATTTTGCACGAAAACGCACCCCGGATTTCTACATATATATTTTCAGCATAATTGGAAAAATCGGTTGACACATACAAGAAAAAGTGCTATTATTAATATACTACTACCAGATATAGAATAATTGCGCTGCTTTTGATACAACAAACGCAGCGGCGGAAAGGACTGTCAAAGCTTGATAAAGATCATCAAAAAGGACAACACAAAAGAGGACTTCAACGTACAGAAGGTGGTAAATGCGGTGAACAAGTCCGCAGCGCGGGTCATGTACACCTTTACCCCAGAGGAGATCGACTTTATCTGCAAATTCGTCACCGAAAAGGCGGAGGCGCTGCATACAGATGAGATCGCTATCGCGCAGATGCACAATATCGTTGAAAGCGCGCTTGAAGCCACAAACCCCGCCGTTGCCAAGAGCTATAAGGACTACCGCAACTATAAGCAGGATTTCGTAAGTATGCTGGACGAGGTGTACAAAAAGAGCCAGTCCATAATGTACATCGGCGACAAGGAGAATTCCAACACCGACAGCGCATTGGTTTCCACCAAGAGAAGCCTCATCTTTAACGAGCTTAACAAGGAGCTTTACCAGAAGTTCTTCATGACCACCGAGGAACTTCAGGCGTGCCGGGACGGCTATATCTATGTACACGATATGAGCGCCCGCCGGGATACCATGAACTGCTGCCTGTTTGATGTCAAGAGCGTGCTGGAGGGCGGCTTTGAGATGGGTAATCTCTGGTACAACGAGCCTAAGACCCTTGCGGTGGCGTTTGACGTTATCGGCGATATTACGCTGTCTGCGGCTAGCCAGCAGTACGGAGGCTTTACTGTACCCAGCGTTGACCTGCTGCTTGAGCCGTATGCCGAAAAGACCTATAAAAAGCAGCACGACCGCTATATTAGTCTGGGACTTTCCGAGGAAGTAGCTGACCGTGAAGCGCTGAAGGACGTTAAGGTTGATTTTGAACAGGGCTTCCAGGGCTGGGAGTACAAGTTCAACTCTGTAAGCTCCAGCCGCGGCGACTATCCGTTCATCACAATGACCGCAGGAACCGGCACAGGACGGTTTGCAAAAATGGCAAGCATTACCATGCTGGACGTTCGCCGCAAGGGTCAGGGCAAGAAAACCTGCAAGAAGCCGGTGCTGTTCCCGAAGATAGTGTTCCTGTATGACGAAAATCTGCACGGCCCCGGAAAGCCGCTGGAGGACGTGTTCATGGCGGGCATAGAGTGCAGCAGCAAGGCAATGTACCCCGACTGGCTGAGCCTTACCGGGGACGGCTATGTTGCCTCTATCTACAAGAAATACGGCAAGATCATCAGCCCGATGGGCTGCCGCGCGTTCCTGTCGCCGTGGTTTGAGCGGGGCGGAATGGAGCCTGCGGACGAGAACGACCAGCCGATTTTTGTGGGACGCTTCAACATCGGCGCAGTTTCGCTCAATCTTCCGATGATTTACGCAAAGGCGCAGCAGGAGAGCAAGGACTTCTTTGAGGTGCTCGATTACTACCTGAACTTGATCCGCAAAATACACATCAGGACTTATGACTACCTCGGCGAGATGAAAGCAAGCACCAACCCGCTTGCCTACTGCGAGGGCGGCTTCTACGGAGGTCATCTGGGAATACACGACAAGATAAAGCCTCTGCTGAAATCCGCAACTGCGTCCTTTGGAATTACCGCGCTCAACGAGCTTGAACAGCTCAGCACCAAGAAATCCATTGCCGAGGACGGAAGCTTCTCCCTCAAGGTCATGGAGTATATCAACAAGCGCATTTCCGAGTTCAAGAAAGAGGACGGACATCTTTACGCGATATACGGCACTCCTGCGGAGAATCTCTGCGGACTTCAGATCCAGCAGTTCCGCAAGAAATACGGCATAATCGAGAATGTTTCCGACCGCGAGTATGTAAGCAACAGCTTCCACTGCCACGTTTCCGAGGACATTACTCCTATCGAGAAGCAGGACAGAGAGCAGCGTTTCTGGGATCTGTTCAACGGCGGCAAGATACAGTACGTCCGTTATCCTATCGACTACAACAAGGGCGCGGTGGAAACTCTGGTGCGCCGCGCGATGAAGAAGGGCTTCTATGAGGGCGTAAATCTGTCGCTGGCATACTGCGATGACTGCGGATATCAGCAGCTTGAAATGGACGTATGCCCCAAGTGCGGCAGCCGCAATCTCACCAAGATCGACCGAATGAACGGCTATCTCAGCTACTCAAGAGTAAAGGGCGATACACGGCTTAATGCGGCAAAAATGGCGGAAATTGCCGACAGAAAGAGTATGTGATCTGCGGCGCGGCTAAGTCAGACTCAATAATAATGAAAGTGAATTGATACAATGCGTTTCCATAATATTACAACAGACGATATGCTCAACGGCGACGGACTGCGCACCGTCTTGTGGGTCGCAGGCTGCGAGCACCGCTGCCGGGGCTGCCACAATCCTATAACATGGGACATTGACGGTGGGATACCGTTTGACGAAGCGGCGGAGCAGGAGCTTTTCGAGAAGCTTTCCGCCGACTACATAAGCGGGATAACCTTTAGCGGCGGCGATCCGCTTCACCACCGCAACCGCGATGAAGTGACCCGGCTCGCGAAGAAAGTAAGAGCCGAGCTGCCGGAAAAAACGATTTGGCTGTATACCGGGTACAATTGGGAGGATATTCAGGACTTGGAGATAATCCCGCTGCTGGACGTGCTTGTTGACGGACGGTATGTTGAAGCGGTACGCGACCCTAAGCTGCACTGGAAAGGCAGCGCGAACCAGCGGGTCATCGACGTTCAGGAAACATTGCGGCTGGGCAAGGTCGTGCTTTATGATTGATAACGGGGGTACATATGAAAAGGATCGCTAAATTTGAAAAGGTGAGCCTCGGTCAGTTCAAATCGGGCTGCGACAGGGCTGACGCGGAGCAGATATACGAAGGGATAAAGCTTCCGCATCGTGCAACGAAAGGCTCAGCGGGGTATGATTTCTATGCTCCCTATGATATCAGGCTTGCTCCCGGAGAAACCGTAAAGATCCCCACAGGTATACGGGCGCTGATGGAGGAAGGCTGGGTGCTGAAGATTTATCCGCGCAGCGGGCTTGGCTTCAAATATCGTTTGCAGCTTGACAACACCGTTGGGATCATTGACAGCGATTATTCTAAGTCAGATAATGAGGGGCATATCTTTATTAAGATAACCAACGACACAAATCAGGGCAAAACGTTGGAAATTCCAGCAGGAACCGGCTTTGCGCAGGGAATTTTTCTGGAGTATGGGATCACCATTGACGATGACGCAGACGGCATAAGAAACGGCGGATTTGGGTCAACGACATAAGAAAATACATAGGGCAGCCTTTTGGCTGCCCTAGACCGTCGAAAAAGTCCCGTTGGGACTTTTCCGCCGAACATCCGCCCTGCGCGCACGATTTGGCGGCAATGCCGCCAAATCGCACACTTGTGCGGATAGAAGTGTTTTTTGCCCCGGCGGAGCTGGGGCAAAAAACGGATTTCAAAAGCCCGCTTCGCGGGCAAAAACTAGGTTTTTCGACAAGCTGAGGGCAGCCAAAAGGCTGCCCTTTCTATTATTTGTTTTCAGTCTGCTTATCGTAGTATGCTATATACTTTTCAGCAATCGGCAGGATCTTTTCATATCCCGGATCGCCGTTTGCAATGACCGCCTTAAAGAACGCGTAAACGTCTTTATTAATTATTCGTGAAAGACGGTTTGCTATGTACTCATGTGTGGCATAAAGCTCGGTGTTGTCCAGAATGGCAAGCGAAAACTCCACGAATTTCTTGGGGTTAGTGTACTGGAGGAAATTGCAGGCTGTGACAATGCTGGCGTAGAAGTTCGGCGAGATGATTATTTCGCCGTTCAGCTCAGTTTCACCCGCAAGCAGCGCATCAAGCTGCGCCTGAGTTAGCTTTTCGACCGAGAACACAGATTCCATCATCTCGCAGTCCGGCATCTGCTCGCTGATTTCAAGCGCCTGATGTGGAATGACCTTATTGCTGTATGATTTCTTGCGGACTGTGCCAAGTTTTTTCACAAGTGTGCGGTAATGCTCCGGTTTATATTCGAAACGATGTTCAACAATGGTCTTGATCATATCACGCGGGATCATCTCCAGCGGGATCTTTACAGAAGCGCTCCTAAATCCAGTGATACCCTCATGCGCGGGGATTTCTGAGATTTTCTGCGGCGCTGGCGCAGCATTTTCCTGCTGGGGTTGTTCTTCCGAATTTTCAGATGTTTTGTCGGAATTGTCCGGTTCGGGAGAGGGCGCCGGAGCAGGAGCGACAGGAATAAACTCGTCTGTATATGGTTCGTCCAGTTTTTCTATAACAGCGCATCTGAACGGGATTTTCGCATTTGTACAGGATACCGCTCCGTGATGTCCCTTGAGCAGCACAGAATGAAGTCCGGAAAGATGATATACAATTCCCTGTACGGCACGGGATTTTACAGCCTCGTTTGTTATCGTAAGCGTCTTGGAATCAAAGGTGTCAAGCGGCACTCCGGGGATCAGGAAGCAGGGACGGTAGGTCTTGCTTTTGCCGATGGTGCGGTTATGCTCGGCGGTGCCGTGGATCTCATGGGTGAGATTATACGCTCCCCAGAAGAAAGTCCCGGCGCCGTCAGTGGTGTAGTAATCTGACAGATAGAGAGTATAAACACCGTCCGGAAGCAGTGCCAGAGCGTCGTGAAGTCCAGCGGTAAGCGACTCGCCTCTATTAAGACGAGTAAGGCATTCGGTCAGCGTATTATGAATATCCTCGTCCATGAAAGAGTACCCGGTGCAGAGGGAAATAAGCTTGTCGGAGTTCTTGCTGCCGTGACTGGGGCAGAGAATTTCCGCCGCGGGATTGTTTCCGATATAGAACAGACGGGTCTGCGCCGAAGTATCACCGTGCTTGGCACCGTAACCTGCGGAGCAGGTTCCCATTACTGCGCTTCCTCCGTTTACTGACACCAGTATCACGCTTCTGCCGCCGATGTCAATGTGTTCGCTTTTAATTTCTACGCCCACTTACCGTTACCTCCATTTAACGCTGTTCAAGCTTCAGTGAGATAATATCCGCAATGCCTCCCAGATGCTTCTTCTCAAAAGCTTTCTTGGGGACAAAGACAGATGTTCTTCCGTCCTTGTAGAATACAAACATCTTGTCGGATTCCACAAAGTAATCCAGCGAGCTCCACGGAATAAGCTCCTGACCGTCGTAGACGCAGCTTTCGCACGCCGCAAATCCGCGTGGACTTATTATGAACGATATCTGTTCCTGCGACGCGGGATCAGAGCCGGCGACGGAAGTGTACTTGCTGCGCGCTATGCCGTAGCAGATAAGATAGACAATAAGTGTCAGGATCGCTCCGCCTATTATAGATATCGGAATAAAATACAACACATTGTCGCGATCAATACCAACGGTGAGATGAAGCACAAGGAATATCAGCAGAATAAGCATGATCGCCAGCAGCCACAGGATCTTTACCAGTTTGAAGTTCATCAGCATAATGAAGGTCGCGGCGGCGTCGTTTTCGTCAATCTCGCAGCTACCGGAATAGGCGTCCTTTCCGGAGTCGGTTTCTATGTACTCGCTTTTCAGCGGGAGTATTCGCCGCTGGTGTTCATATACAAATCCGCCGCTTTTCTGTGCGCATTCAATGATCGCGATCGCCCGGAAATAATCCTCCTGATGAGAAAAGTCCTTTTTGGGAATGACGAAATCGCAGCTTTCTGTCTTTATCGTAAGTGTTTTTTTGTCCTCGATGACCGACTGGATCTGATCCCAGCTATATGCGGCAGGTACGGGAGCGTTCGCATAGACAGCAAAAACATCGCCGATGATATAAGTGATCCCGGTGCTGTCGTCTATTATCCTTACCGGCTTCAAATCACAGAATGCCATTTTTTTCACCTTCCGTACTATAAGATACTATATACTATTATCTATTATATCATAAAATTGTAATAAAATAAAGGGGTTTGGAAGAAAAAATTCAATTTTTTTCAAAAAAACAGGCAGGCAGAGTACCTCCGCCTGCCCAGCTTGTCGAAAAACTTAGTTTTGCCCGCGAAGCGGGCTTTTAAAATCCGTTTTTTGCCCCAGCTCTGCCGGGGCAAAAAACACTTCTATCCGCACAACTGTGCGAACTGACAGCTCTGCTGTCAGTGAGCGCGGGCAGTGCGGATGTTCGGCGAGAAAGTCCCTTTAGGGACTTTTTCGACGGTCTGAGCAGGCAGAGTACCTCCGCCTGCCAAAGTTGAACTACATTTCGACAAAAGTGAATTTACAGGTCTGGGTTTCGCCCTTTTTCAGCTCAAAAATCCGCTCAACAGAGCCTCCGTTTCCATTGGGAACAAGAACGGTGCATTTCCCGCCGAGTTTCGATGTGATCTTTATTGAGGTAACAAGACCATTTTTCCATTCTGCGTCAAGGACGAAGCCGCCGCGGGCGCAAAGCCCGGTGAAGCTGCCGTTCTGCCAGTCGTCCGGAAGGGCAGGAAGCACCTTAATTACACCCTCGTGACTCTGGATAAGCATTTCCGCAATTCCCGCAGATGCGCCGAAATTTCCGTCGATCTGGAACGGCGGGTGGAAGTCCCATAAATTCTGGAAGGTACAGCTTTCCAGCAGTCCTCGCAGCAGCTTATAAGTGCGGTTTCCGTCGCCTGTCCGCGCCCAGAGATTGATCTTATAGGCTCTCGCCCAGCCGGTGGACTCATCGCCGCGGTCGTTCATTGTGGCGATCGCCGCTTTCATGAGCTCCGGGCGGGAGCTGTTGATCTGCTTTCCGGGATAAAGTCCCATGAGATGGGAGATATGACGGTGGTTCTTCTGAACCTTACTGGAGTCGAAGTTCGGCTCGTCCTCCTCGAACCACTCTCTGAGCAGTCCGGTTTTTCCTACATGATAGGGCTTGAGCATCGGCAGAATTTCCTTTACTTTCCCGGCAAGCTCCGGGTCGGTGTTAAGCTCTGCCGAAGCCTTTAGGAAGTCGATGAAAAGCTGCTCGATAAGGCTCTGCTCATAGGTGTTGCCGACAGTGGCGGGGCCGTGCTCCGGCGAATAGGTGGGGGAGGACACCATTCTGTCCTGCTTCTCGTCATAAATCAGCCACTGAACGTAGAACTGCACGCTTTCGCGCATAATGGGATAGATCTTATCCCGCAGATATTCCTTGTTTCCGGTGAATTCATAGTGCTCCCAGATATTCTGCATGAGCCAAGCCACCGCAGCGGTAGACCAGCCCCAGTAGAATTCCCAGCCGGGGGCAGTCCAGCCGAAGGGCGAGCACTGGGTATGTGCCGTCCAGCCATTCTCCGGATTTTCCGGGGTGCTTTCTATGCCGTAGTATTCCTTTGCGGTAACGCGTCCCGGCTCTCTGAGGGAGTTCAGGAAATCCGTGAGCGGCGGCACCGTTTCCGCAAGATTTGTATTGTAAGCGCCCCAGTAATTCATCTGGAGATTTACATTTATATGGTAATCGCAGCACCACGGCGGGGTGTTGCTCTCATTCCACACGCCCTGTAAATTTGCGGGGAGAGAACCCTCTCTTGAGGAAGAGATCAGCAGATATCTGCCATAGCTGAAATACAGCGTTTCAAGCCGGTTCATTGCGGCTCTGTCGCCGGCGCGGTAGGCTTCGAGCAGCTTATCCGCAGGAAGCTCCTTTTCCTCGCCGAGATCAAGGGAAACTCTGCCAAACAGTGCGTTGTAGTCGGCAAAATGCTCGTCGTAGAGCGCCTCCCAGCCAAGACGTTCAGCGGTCTGGAGCAGCGGAACGGTGATCGTGGCAGGGTCTGTGCCGCTGCGGTAGGCGGGGTATTTCATCTCATAGTCGGTGGCGGCGCTGAAGTATACTATCGCCTCGGAAGCGTCCCTGACCGCAAGAGTTCCATTTCCGGGGATCACTTCTCCGTCAGAGATGACCCGAAATCTCGCGTCAAAGCGCATTCCATTGTCCTCGGCGGTGCCGGAGTAGATCAGCGTATTTCCGTCGGCGGAAATGTCTGAGGAATGAGTCTTGTCCAGCGACAGCGTGAAGCTGAGCTTTCCCGGTTCAGAGGAGGCAAATCTGAACGCAATGATCCTTGCCGGGTAGCTTGCAAAGGCTTCCCGGCGGAAATTGACACCTCCGGCGGCGAATTCACAGGAATAAAGGGACTTGTCAAGGTCGAGGGCGCGCTTGTAGCCGCTGACATCGCCCTCCGGCATCTCAAAATCAAGAACGGCGTCGCACAGCAGGAGATAACTGCCGAAATCCCCGTCGCCGGTGAGCATCGGAAGAAGTTCCTCCGCCTGCTTGTTTTTTCCGGCGGCGAGCAGCTCCTGAACCTGCTTCACATATTTATAGCGGTCGCGGTGGTTTCCGCCGTAGTAGTCGGGGCGGCTCCCGCAGGGACCTCCCGCCCAGAAAGTCTTTTCGTTGAGCACTATACGCTCGGTCTTTATTCCGCCGAACATACTTGCGCCCATGTATCCGTTGCCGATCGGCAGACAGGTCTGCTCCCACAGCCCGAAATCTCCGGGGTGGTCAAAGTAAATCTGGTTTGTTCTGCTCATTATATGTGTCCTTTCAAGTTCATCAGCTTATTTATTCCTCCGAGGGGATAAGCTCTGAAATAATATGGTCGGTAAGCCGCGTGATTATCTCAAATTCCTCGCCGTTGTCCGCTTCCTTTTCAGGTATCGCCGCCACGGTATGGAATGTTCCCTGAATGATAAAGGACAGCACCACATCATTCCGGCGGCTGCGAAGCTTTGGAAATTCCGCGTAAAGCCGCGCTTTAATCCGCTCCTCCACCTTGTTTGCGAAGCTGGTGTATCGGGAGCCGGAAAAAACTCCGTTCAGCTTACGGCGGTTATTCATGAATGCCCGGAACATATCCTCCGAATGCTTTTTCGGGTCGTCAAAGAATTTGTTAAGCCCCTGTATTTCCGAGAGGATTTCGTCTATCACTTCGTCCTCTACCTCGTCTGCCAGCGAGTAGATGTCGGAATAATGCAGATAAAAGGTTGCCTTGTTTATCCCGGCAAGCTTTGAAAGCTCGGTTATGGTTATCTTTTCGATGGGTTTTCTGCGCCGCAGTTCAAAAAACGCGGATTTAATCGCGGCGCGGGTCTTCTGTATTCTTAAATCCATGTTGTCCTCCGTTATTCGACAATAATATTCGGCTGTCGTTTATGCGACTGATATCGAATATTGCTGATTGAACAAGAATAATAATTAATGTAAAATATTATGCAGGATATACACTTTAAATTATATCTCAAAATCTAAAGGTTGTCAACCTTATTTTTTTTATTTCGGAGGTAAAACATTGAATTTGCAGGATTTCAATGCCGGGAATTGCTTTGACGCATATAAGTGGCTGGGAGCGCACTTTGACGGACGCGGCACGATGTTCAGAGTGTACGCCCCAAATGCTGAGGGAGTATCCGTTATCGGAGATTTCAACGGCTGGAGCGACTGGCAGATGAACAGAGCCGGGGACGGAAAGCTGTGGGAGCTGTACATAGATAAAGCAAAGCCCGGACAGATGTATAAATATAAGGTTTATCACGGCGGCAAGGCTGTGGAGCACTGCGACCCAGTGGGTTTCGGAATGGAGCTTCGCCCGAAATTCGCTTCAATTATCCGGAAGCTGGACTATGATTTTGACGACAGGGAATGGCTTGCAAACCGCCCCACATGGCACGGCGACGCGCTCAATATCTATGAAGTCCACCTCGGAAGCTGGCAGAAAGACCCCGACAGCGAGAATGGCTGGTACAGCTATGAGAAGATCGCGCCGAAGCTGGTAAAGTACTGTAAAGAGCACGGCTACAACTGCATAGAGCTTATGCCGCTTAACGAATACCCCTGCGACGAGAGCTGGGGCTATCAGGCAACGGGATTTTTTGCGCCGACCTCCCGCTATGGTACGGCGCTGGGGCTGAAAAAGCTTGTTGATCACTGCCACCGGAATAATATAGCGGTGCTTATGGACTTTGTGCCGGTGCATTTCGCGGTGGACGGCTATGCGCTGGCTAATTTTGACGGCACACCCACATATGAGTCGCAGTTCAGGGATATTGCTTACAGCGAATGGGGAAGCTGCAATTTCGACCTTACGAAAGGCGCAGTGTGCAGCTTTCTGAAATCCGCCGCCAACTACTGGCTGGAGGAATACCACTTTGACGGGCTTCGTATGGACGCGATAAGCCGGGTAATATATTACATGGGAGATCCGGCAAGAGGCGAAAACGTCTGCGGGATACGCTTCCTGAAAACGCTTAATCAGGGGTTAAAGCGGCTTCACCCCTCGGCGATACTCTGCGCGGAGGATTCCACCGACTACCCGCTGGTGACAAAGCCAGTGGAGCAGGGAGGACTTGGCTTTGACTACAAGTGGGATATGGGCTGGATGAACGACACGCTGGATTATTTCCGCACTCCGCCGGACGAGCGGGTAAACCACTATCATAAGCTGACGTTTTCCATGCTGTATTTTTACAGCGAGAGATTTATCCTGTCCCTGTCGCATGACGAGAATGTACACGGAAAAGCCACTATAATCCAGAAAATGTACGGAGATTACGATGACAAATTCCCGCAGGCTAGGGCGCTGTATATGTATATGTACATTCACCCCGGAAAAAAGCTGAATTTCATGGGCGGCGAGCTGGCGCAGTTCCGGGAATGGGACGAGAAGAGGGAGCAGGACTGGGAAATCCTGAAATATCCGCTGCATGACGGCTTCTCGCATTTCATGAGCAAGCTGTGCAAACTCTATCTCAGTATGCCGAGCCTGTCCCGCTGGGACGACACCTCGGACGGCTTCCGCTGGCTGGACTGCGACAGCGCGCTTAAAAGATGCTATGCGATTCTTCGCTGCTGCCCCGGTGAGAAAACGGTGGTGTGCGTTATGAATTTCTCCGACCGGGTGCAGGAGGATTACACGCTGAATATTGGCGTTGGAATGAAGCTGAAGCGGCTTCTGGACTCAACAGAGGAGAGATACGGCGGCTGCGCTCCGCATTATCCGGGGGCGATTACCGCGGACAGGAATGGCTGTGTTAAGCTGGACGCGCCGAGGTATTCCGCGGCATACTATGAGCTTACTGAGGCAAGGGCAAAATGAGCCGCGGCAATATCCCATTGGGCGCTGCGGATCAAACATCATTTTATTTTGGCAAATTAGGTAAAAAGCGATTGACAAAGCCGCTGAAAAGAGTTATAATATTTATGTATTTTTTAGTTCGCGTTAGATTATGCGGACTGTGCATAATTATTTCGGAGGGTCAGGCTATGGCTATTCTTGTAACAGGAGGAGCAGGATTTATCGGCTCCCACACCTGCGTTGAGCTTCTCAATGCCGGTGAAGAGATCGTTGTCATGGACAACTTTTACAACTCAAATTCACGCGCTCTTGACGGTATCAGAAAGATCACCGGCAAGGATTTTAAATTCTACGAGGCGGATATGCTGGATATCACGGAGGTTGACAGGATATTCGCGGAGAACGATATTGAGCAGGTAATTCATTTCGCAGGCTACAAGTGCGTCCCTGAGAGCGTAAAGAAGCCGCTGATGTACTACTCCAACAATCTTCGCGGTACATTTAATATTCTGGAAACCATGAAGAAATACGGCTGCACGAAGTTTGTATTCAGCTCCTCTGCAACGGTTTACGGAATTCCCGCAAGCGTTCCGGTAAAGGAGGATTTCCCGCTGTCCGCGATCAATCCCTACGGCAGTACAAAGCTCATCATTGAGAACCTATGCCGGGAAATGTCCGCCGCAGACCCCGCGTGGACTATGATACTGCTGCGTTACTTCAACCCGGTAGGCGCACATGAGAGCGGTCTTATCGGCGAAGATCCCAACGGAATTCCTAACAACCTTATGCCGATAGTTCTTGACAAGGCGACCGGAAAGCGCGATGTGCTGAGCGTTGCGGGCAATGATTATCCTACTCCGGACGGCACCTGCGTCCGCGATTACATACACGTTGTTGACCTCGCAAAGGGTCACGTTGCGGCGGTGAAGAAAGCAAGGACGATCACCGGCGCTCCGGCTTACAACCTTGGCACCGGCAAGGGCTACTCTGTTCTGGAAATACTTGATACATTCCAGAGAGTGAACGGCATCGACCTCGGCTATACCATCGGCGAAAGACGCCCCGGCGACGCTGCGGCGACCTATTCCGATCCCTCTCTTGCTGAAAAGGAGCTTGGCTGGAAAGCGGAAAAGTCCCTTGAGGAAATGTGCCGCGACGCATGGCATTTCAGAAAACTCCGCGAGGAAGAGAACAAGTAATTTGAAAAATATCGCTTTTTTTCTGAAAAAATCTTAAAAAACCTATTTACAAAGCAAAAAAAATGTGATATAATATCCATGTTGTGCATAAGCGCAACCATACCGGCTCCGTGGACTGCGGATTCTGCTCCGACCGGAGAAACACCATGTCCCTTTACTGCGAAACCGGAATAAATTCAATGAGGTGTTACTATGTTAAGAAAAGAAGAAAAGACAGCCGTTATCGAGGCTAACCGTCTGCATGACCATGACACAGGTTCTCCTGAGGTTCAGATCGCTATTCTCACCCAGAGAATCAACGAACTGACCGAACACATCAAGGTTCATCAGAAGGATCACCACTCCCGCCGTGGTCTTCTGAAGATGGTAGGTCACAGAAGAAACCTTCTGAACTACCTCCAGAAGAAGGATATCGAACGCTATCGTGCAATCATCGCTAAGCTGGGTATCCGTAAGTAATCTTTGGAGAAAAGGGCAGCGCTGCGCACGAAACAGTTCTGCCCTTTTAATCTAAGGCTCTGATCTGAGGCACAGATTTTGGCATTTAAACTGAGTATCCGGTCAGCCGGATATTGACTTTAATTGCTGATACTGTGCCTTTAGAAAATGTATTAAATGAAAGGAAAAAAGGCAATGTTTGAAAATTACAGAGTATTCAATACCATGTTCGCCGGACGTGAGCTTACCGTTGAAACCGGCAAGGTATGCGGACTGGCTAACGGCTCCTGCTGGGTAAGATACGGCGAAACCGTTGTCATGGTAAACGTAGCAGCAAGCGCAAAGCCCCGTGACGGCGTGGATTTCTTCCCGCTTTCCGTTGACTATGAGGAGAAGCTTTATTCTGTCGGCAAGATCCCCGGCGGCTTCCTCAAGAGAGAGGGCAGACCCAGCGAAAAGGCTATCCTGACCTCTCGTGTTGTTGACCGTCCTATGCGTCCGCTGTTCCCGAAGGATATGAGAAACGACGTTGCGATCACAATGACCGTTCTCGCGGTTGATCCCGACTGCTCTCCTGAGATCCTCGGCATGATCGGCGCGTCTATCGCGGTTTCTATCTCCGATGTTCCGTGGAACGGCCCGATCGGCGGCATCAGCGTTGGTCTGGTTGACGGCGAGATCGTGCTCATGCCCGATCAGGAGCAGAGAGCAAAGTCCGACCTGAACCTTACAGTGGCTTCCTCCGAGAAGAAGGTAGTCATGATTGAGGCAGGCGCGAACGAAGTTCCGGACGATGTAATGTTTGACGCTATCATGGCAGGTCACAACGAGATTGTGAAGTCCCTCATTCCGTTTATCAAGGACATTCAGGCGCAGATCGGCAAGCCGAAGTTCACATTCGAGTCACAGGAAGTTGACCATGATATGTTCGACGCGATCTCCGATTTCGCTATTGAGAGAATCCGCTACGCGCTTGACACAGACGACAAGAATATCCGCGAGGAGCGTCTGAAGCCCGTTGTTGACGATATTCACGCTAAGTTTGACGAGGTATATCCTGATAAGATCGCAATGATCGACGAGGCTATCTACAAGCTCCAGAAATTCGTAGTACGCCGCTGGCTGCTGGACGACAATAAGCGTGTTGACGGCAGAAAGATGGACGAGATCCGTCCGCTTGCAGCAGAGGTAGGATTCCTGCCCAGAGTACACGGCTCCGGTCTGTTCACCAGAGGTCAGACGCAGGTAATGACTATCTGCACCCTCGGCCCGGTAAGCGACAGCCAGAAGCTGGAAGGTCTGGATGAGGAAGACGGCAAGCGTTATATGCACCACTACAACTTCCCGGCATACTCTGTCGGCGAAACCAAGGCAAGCAGAGGCCCCGGCAGACGTGAGATAGGTCACGGCGCGCTGGCTGAGCGTGCGCTTCTCCCGGTTATCCCCAGCGTTGAGGAATTCCCCTATGCTATCCGCCTTGTTTCTGAGGTTCTTTCCTCCAACGGTTCTACCTCTCAGGGCTCTGTATGCGGCTCTACACTGGCTCTCATGGACGCAGGCGTTCCAATTAAGAAGCCGGTTGCTGGTATCTCCTGCGGACTTATCACCGAGGGCGACAGATGGGATACAATGGTAGATATTCAGGGCGTTGAGGATTTCTTCGGCGACATGGACTTCAAGGTTGCCGGAACTCACGACGGTATCACCGCTATCCAGATGGATTTAAAGATCGACGGACTTACACCGGAGATCATCAGGAATGCGTTTGAAAAGACCCACAAGGCTCGTGATTATATCCTTGACGAGATCATGCTCAAGGCTATTCCTGAGCCGAGAAAGACTGTCGGCAAGTACGCTCCCAAGATGATCCACACTAAGGTGCCTGTTGACAAGATCAGCGAGGTAATCGGCAAGGGCGGCAAGGTTATCCAGAAGCTCTGCGCAGACTTTGACGTTAAGATCGACATTGACGACGATGGCAATGTATTTATCTGCGGACTTGATCTTGAGAAGGCAAATGCCTGCGTTCAGGTCATCTCCACTATCGTTAATCCTCCGGAAATCGGCGCTATCTACAAGGGCAAGGTTGTTCGCATCATGAACTTCGGCGCATTTGTTGAGATCGCTCCCGGCAAGGACGGTATGGTTCACATCTCCAAGCTGGACAACCACCGCGTTGAAAAGGTTGAGGACGTTGTTTCCGTAGGCGATGAGATCATCGTTAAGGTAATGGAGATCGACAATCAGGGTCGTATCAACCTCTCCCGCAAGGACGCTCTCGCGGACATCGAGGCTAAGAGAAAGGCTCAGAACGGTTGATTTAGGAACAGCATACGAGAGGGAAGTGAGAGCTTCCCTCTTTTTGTTGACTTGGGGGAAAGTCTGTGGTATAATCATGTTGTGAGCATTTCAGATTGATAAATCGGAATTTGTCGGGCGGGTACGCCCGCCGGCGGCTTCCGCGCTCCGCGCGGAAAATGCTTTTCGCTTCCTTTTGGCACAAAAGGAAGTAGGGTGTGGGGCAAAGCCCCACCACTCGCGCGCA
>JAGAJA010000018.1 GCA_017829075.1 Oscillospiraceae bacterium
AATGAAATCCGATATCCGTGTAGTGGATTAGCGACAGGGTGCTCAAATGCACCAACTGATAAAATGTGGGGAACGCTGATTGTATTTGCTGGCGGTACAGGCAGCTTTACGCAGATATATGTTGTTGCTACTCTGGAAGGGATCCCGTCGGATGTCTGGATCAGACAATATCCATTAGCCGACAACCAACTTGAGTGGACACCGTGGCGTAATACAGCCGATGGTGGTAACGCAGCTCTGGTCGGAAACCATCCTTCTTCGGATTTCGTACTGAAGTCGGATTATGACGCGCTTGTGGCGAGGGTCGCGGCGCTTGAGGGAGGTATATCATGACAATTATTGATAAGATAATCACGAAAAATCCGTACAACCGTCCCGGAAAGGCGAGCAAGCCCGTGAGGATATGCGTTCACTACACCGGGCAGGTGGGAACAAGCGCGGACAGAACGGCGCTTTTCTATGCGAATGTGGCGGCGGGAATGTTTCCGGACAAGCCTCTGAACTGGACAAGCACGCAGTACATAGTGGGACTGAATGGAGAGGTAATCCGCATTGTGCAGGACAACGAGATAGCCTATGCCGCCGCAAACAAGAACTACGGCACTATCCATATTGAGGTCTGCTACAAGCAGTCCAGCGGCGAGTTCGAGCAGGCGAGCAAGACCGCGCTGCGGGAGCTGGTTCAGTACCTCATGAAGAAGTACGGAATTCCCGCCGACAAGGTGCTGCGGCACTACGACCTGACCGGGAAGTACTGCCCGTATTATTATGTTGACACGAACCGCTGGGCGGCGCTTCACGAATACATCACCGCACCGGAGAAGAAGCCCTCGACACTCTACCGTGTGCAGGTGGGGGCATTCTCAAGCAAGACTTACGCCGAGGCTTATATGGCAAAGGTCAAGGCGGCGGGGTTCAATGCGTTCATAGTCGAGGCAAAGCCGGGAAAGCTTTATCGCGTGCAGGTAGGCGCGTTCACTATCAAGGCGAACGCCGAGGCTTACATGAAGAAAATCAAGGCAGAGGGATTTCCTGCGTTTATTGTGGAGGTACAGAATGGATAGTGCTATCATAGTGGCGATCATCGGCGGGGCTGTCACGGTCTTTAACGTGATATACTCCAACGCAATGGCGAATAAGGCTGAAAAGAAACGGCTTAAAGACATGGACGAAATGCGGCAGAATGACCGCATGAAGCAGCTCGAGAACGGCGTGCAGGCTCTTCTTCGCGCCGAGATCATTCGCTCGCACGAAAAGTACATGGACAAAGAGTACTGCCCGGTATACGCGCGGGAGGCGCTTACTAGGATATATGAGAGCTACCACGCGCTGGGCGGGAATGGAACTATGACAGAGCTGTACAAGCAGGTTATGGCTCTGCCGACGGATAAGGAGGATTAACATGAATTTCGGACAGGCGATTGAAGCGCTGAAAAGCGGAAAGCGTGTAGCACGCTCAGGGTGGAACGGAAAGAATATGCACTTGGAACTCCAGCGCCCCGATGAACACAGCAAGATGACCTTGCCGTACATCTTTATGTACACGGCTCAGGGGGATAATGTCCCGTGGCTTGCAAGTCAGACAGACATGCTTGCCGATGACTGGGTAATAGTGGAATAAGGAGGAACACCATGAAGATTGACTGGATAAGAAAGCTGACTTCCCGCAAGCTCTGGGTAGCACTGGCGGGATTTATCGCGGGACTGATAGTTGCATTCGGCGGTGACAGCGAGGTCGCGGAAACCGTCAGCGGCTGCATAATGTCCGGTGCAAGCGTTATTGCGTACATAATCGGCGAGGGGCTGGCGGACAGCTCTCACGCCTCGGACAGCCCGGACACCAGCGGACAGGTTCGGACTGAGGACGACAATACATAAGATTTCCCCCGGAGTTGCATTACGCGGCTTCGGGGGGTTATTTTTATTGAAGAAAACCGGGATTTTCGTGTTGCATATCGTGTTGCATAGTTGATGAAAACAGGCTTTTTACATTTGAATTTTGCACATTTGTGATGCTTTGCTTCATCACGCAAAGTAGAGAAAAACCGCACTGTTAAGCCTTTTGCAGCAACAATGCGGTTTTGCTCTATTTTACTGTCTGGTGGAGATGGGGGGATTCGAACCCCTGACCTCTTACATGCGAAGCAAGCGCTCTCCCAACTGAGCTACACCCCCATATGCAAATATTATATCACTCTTACCGAAAAAAAGCAAGTAGGATTTCAAAAATTTTCAATGTTTTTTTAAAAAAATTCCCCGCAAAGCGGGGAAACAAAATCACTTTTTAAAAACAGATGAGCGGTTCCTGAAGTAAACGAAATTAACAACAAGCATAACAATGCTGGTCAGCATGTTGACTACCGTCCGTGCGTCAATCAGTTCGCCGATGGATATTCCGGTAATTCCAGAGAACACGGACAGATATATGACAGACATCACCAGATTTGCGAGGTACAGCCCCAGATAAGCCCACGGGCCGATCTGCCGAAGTCCGCTCAGCATAAACCTTACAAGAACCGCAGCGGCGCACAGCAAGAGCGAGAAAATGCCCATTACCATGTCCAGCCCGAACAGTCCGCTGTAAAATTCATACACAAGCTCCGCATTGCCACCATAGCCTGCTCCGGTGAGGAAGCTTATCGCGTTGAACAGGCTGAAAACCGCAGAAGCAAAAAGCTGAACATACAGTATAAATTTCAGCCAGCCTATGCTGTATCTCCGCCCGTCATTTCCTATAATGTACCCGGCGCGCTTAATTTCCTCCCATGTGCTGCCGTTTTCCGAATACTGAAAATTCTGCGAACCCGCCGGGATATATCCGGAGCTTGGATTCTGCCAGCCGGTCTGGGTGCGGTTGAATTCCGGGATATATCCCATTCCCGGCTGCTGGGTAGGCTCTCTGTCATCTCTGGAAATAGGATCGGAATATCCGGGAGGCGGAGCGCTTTCCGCTTCCGAAGACGATGTCTTGTTCAGATCTACTCCGTGATTGCCGACAGGATTTCCGCAGTATGTACAGAATGACGCGTAATCTCCGATCTCCGCGCCGCATTTTTTGCATATCATAGGTTATCCTCCTTGATCTCATCATAATTACCAGTTATATTTTAGCATATTTTCTCTTATTTGAAAAGGGGGTAAATAAAATTTTTATTGTATTCGGTACTTCCTAGAATTCACTTGCGATAACCCCTAAGAACATGATATAATTATAAAAGACTTGCAGCATTTTTCATTTTTCTGTGTATATGCGGGTGAAAGAAGCAAATTCTTTCAGCGATGCGCATCACAGCTTTTGGAGGAACGACTTGACAGAGGAAAACATACTTGCCGCTGGAATAAAACACGGCGATATATCGGCACTGGAGAGGGCTGTCAGCAGCCTTTCGGGCTATGTACTGACAGTTGTCAGGAACTTCTCACGAGGATACCTATCTCCGCAGGACATTGAGGAAACAGTGCAGGATACGTTCGTTGCACTGTGGAACAGCAGATCCCGCCTTACCCCGGACATAGGGCTGAAGCCCTACATCTCGACGATCGCCCGGAATCTCGTGAAAAACCGTTTCCGCAGCCTGAAGCCCACTGAGGATATCTCAGAATTGGAGCTGCCGGCAGATTTTGACGTGGCGGAGCGTGCGGAGATGTCCGAACTTTTATCATGTATGAACGACGGGCTGAATACGCTGTCCGCCGAGGACAAGGCTGTGTTCCTGCGGTTTTATTTCTACGGAGAAAAAACCGCTGTGATCTCTGAGATCATGGGTCTGACCGATTCCACTGTCCGGTCAAAGCTGACCAGAATTCGCCAGAAGCTGAAAAAATATCTGACAGAAAGGGGTTTTGAGAATGTTTGAGGACTTTTTTGAAAATAACGCGCCTGTTGACGAGGAAAAACCGAACCCAGCCCGCACCGAACAGATCAAAGCCGCTGTCATGGAACGTATTTCACTTGATAACGCAGAAAATAACGCAGAAAGCGAGGAAAAGAAGATGAAGCATAAATTTATGCGTCCCTTTTTTATTGCGGCGGCGGTTGCCGCTGTCGGCGCCGGCTCTCTTGTTTCCGCGAATGCGGCGAACAACGGCATTGTGGCTGACACGATAACCAAAATCAGCAGCAACGCAGATCAGTCTGAAGCATGGAAAGAAGTGGACAAGAACGGAAGCGTGGTGTACTACACTCTGCCCGCCGACAAAGCAGACAGCCCCGACGTTGAAGCTGAAACGATCACGTCAGACGACTGGAGCGAGGTGTACTACACTCTGCCTGATGACAATACAGACAGCTCCGACCTTAAAGCTGAAACGATCACGTCAGATGACTGGAGCGAGGTGTACTACACTCTGCCCGATGACAAATCAGACAGCCCTGACCTTAAAACTGAAACGATCACGTCAAACGACTGGAGCGTGGTGTACTACACTGTTACCGATGACGATGCAGACATTTTATACGATTATATATTCACGCTTGAACAAAACGATACTTCCAAATAAAGCGCAGACGCTGCCACAAAAAATTATCCCGGAACACAACGCTCCGGGATATGTTTATTTCAGCTTCTCCGCCGCTGCCCTCATTACCCTTGCGGCTTCTGTGATGTCAGGCTGTGAAATTACCGCCGAGATCACCGCCGCTCCGTCTATTCCAAGACCGTAAAGCTGCGTTATGTTCTGCGGATTTACGCCGCCGATAACAACAAACGGTATCGTCACCGCCGCTCGAATTCCGCGTATCGTTTCCGCAGTAACCGGGCGGGTGTTGGTTTTGGTGGAGGTGGTGAATACCGCGCCCACTCCGAGGTAATCCGCGCCGTCAGCCTGCGCCTTTGACGCTTCCTCCGGAGTTGCCGCAGATACGCCGATGATCTTGTCCGCGCCGAGGATTTTCCGGGCTTCTGCGCAGGGCAGGTCGGACTGTCCGAGATGTACTCCCGCCGCCCCTGCCGCAAGGCAGATATCCAGACGGTCATTGATTATCAGCGGGACACTGTATTTATCTGTGATACGCTTCACCCGCGCTGCGAGCTGAAACAGCTCCAGCGAGGAGGCGTTCTTCTCCCGAAGCTGAACCACAGAGCAGCCGCCGAGAATGCCTCTCTCAACGCTTTCCTCGATAGTCTTGCAGGACATAAGCCCGCTGTCTGTGCAAAGATACAGGGTGTAGTCAATATTCATCAATGATCAGCCTTTCCGCGAGAATTTCCGGGGTAATGCTCCCGGCGAGATCAAACAGCCCCATTCTGAAGCCGCCCAGCCCCTCGGAGCGTTCCTCCGCCAGCTCCCCGCATATATCCATGAACGCAATACCCGCCGCAGTTCCGGTGAAGCTGTCGCTGACGGATATCATCGCCGCGCACAGCGCGGATGTCATGCACCCCGCGCCGGTTATCTGCCGGAGAAGCGGACTGCCGTTTTTTATGATAACAGTGCGGTTTCCGTCGGAGATAACGTCCTGCTCTCCGGTGACGGCGCATACGCAGGAAAGCCTTTTCGCTGCGGCTTTCGCGGCTTCCACCGGAGGAACACCCGTGTCGGAGGTGTCAACTCCCCGCTCCTCCGCTGAAAATCCTGCGAGATACGACAGCTCCGAAAGATTGCCACGGACTGCCGAAAGCTTCACCCTGCCGGTTATTTCGGCGGCGGCAGTCCTGCGGAGCTTTGAACAGCCCGCGCCCACCGGGTCGAATACCACCGGGATATTCTTCTCCCCCGCCATTGCCCCGGAACGGAGCATGGATTCAATGCGGCTTTTCGAGGGAGTTCCGAGGTTCAGCACAAGCCCGGCGGCGAGGGCGGTTATTTCCGCGCTCTCTGCGGGGTCGTCCGCCATTATCGGCGAAGCTCCGGCGGCAAGCAACATATTCGCCGTATCTCCGGCGGTGACATAGTTAGTTATGCAGTGAATTAGCGGCGCGGCGCTGCGAAGCCGGGTCAGCGCCTGCGCTATCTGCTGATCAAAAGTCATAGTGTACCTTTACGATGAGGATTTGGCGGTTTTCTGGTTGATATCTCCGAGGAATATGTCGATAGCCTTTACTCTCTTGAGGGAAGTTACCAGAATTGCCGCAATTACAGTTCCCACAACGCTGGAAACGAAGAACGGGAACACAAATCCGAACAGGGTCGCTGCGGTGTTGTTCATTATCAGGTAAGCAATCGGGAAGGACAGCATACCGCCGATAACGGAAGTACCAAACAGCTCTCCCACATAAGCCATAGGAAGCCGCAGAGCAAGGTTCTTTCCCTTGAATATCCAGTGGTACATAACTCCGGAGAGGAACGCGCCAACCATGCTGCCGGGGAACGCCATAAGCGAGCCAAGCCCGAAGATATTGCGGATAAGGCTTGCGCAGAACGCCATTCCCAGTGAATACCACGGGCCGAGATAAACGCCGCCGATAATGTTCACGAGGTGCTGCACAGGGCTGCACTTAGCCCCCAGAAACGGGAACGAGAACAGCGAGCCCACTACCGCCACAGCGACAAGGACTGCCGCCACCGCCAGCTTACGAATGTTTGTCTTTTTCATGATGATACCTCTTTCCGTGCGAACGCGGGAAAGACAATATCCGGCGCACGCACTAATTATGCGTTACAGTACAGGTATCCCTGAACTGCCGGTCGATACTCAGAAGTATCCTCTCACCGCGAAACACGCGTTCCCTCGCCGCAGGATATGACGAATTGCAGCATATCCCATATTCCCCCGGAACGGCGCTCCCCGCCCGGAGTATGTATCATTTCCGCAAAAGCGGGTGAAACATCATTATTTTTCAGAGCAGAACTTTACTTCCTTGCCCTCAAGTATCATGTTGGTAGTCCTTACAGCGCACATCTTGCCGCACATAGAGCAGGTGTGGCGGTCTGCCGGAGGTGTGCTCTCGAAGTAAGCGCGAGCCTTCTCCGGGTCAATGCAGACCTTGAACATCTCGTCCCAGTCCACCTTGTGACGGGCCTCCGCCATTTGGTTGTCGAGATCGCGGGCATGGGGAACTCCCTTTGCGATATCCGCGGCATGGGCAGCGATCTTGCTGGCGATAATGCCCTCCTTAACGTCGCTGAGGTCAGGCAGTCTTAAATGCTCCGCCGGAGTTACATAGCACAGGAAGTCCGCGCCGCTCGCCGCAGCAATAGCGCCGCCGATAGCGGAGGTGATATGGTCGTAACCGGGAGCGATATCTGTCACTAATGGACCGAGAACATAAAACGGTGCGTTGTGGCAGAGCCGCTTCTGGAGCTTCATGTTGGCTTCTATTTCATTCATTGCCATGTGGCCGGGGCCTTCCACCATTACCTGAACGTCCCTTGCCCATGCGCGTTCGGTGAGCGCGCCAAGCTCGATAAGCTCAGATATCTGCCCCGCGTCAGTGCTGTCGTCGATACAGCCGGGACGCAGCGCGTCGCCGAGGCTTATCGTTACGTCATATTCCCGCAGAATGTCCAGAACCTCGTCATAATGCTCATAGAACGGGTTCTCGTTGCCGGTCATCATCATCCACGCGAACAGCAGAGAGCCTCCGCGGGAAACTATGTTCATCTTACGGGGGTCGCGGCGGAACGCTTCAACCGCGCGGCGGTTTATTCCGGCATGGATAGTCATGAAGTCCACGCCCTCCTCCGCGTGTGCGCGGACTACCTTCAAGAAGTCCTCTGCGGTTATCTCAAGCAGGTCTTTTTCAAGATAGCCTATCGCGTCGTACATCGGCACTGTGCCTATCATCGCCGGAGATTTTGCGACAAGCTCCCGACGGAAGGTGTTGGTCTTGCCGTAGTTGGAAAGATCCATGATCGCTTCCGCGCCGAATTTTATCGCCATGTCCACCTTCTGCATTTCAACGTCATAGTTCTTGCAGTCGCCGGAGATGCCGAGGTTTACGTTGATCTTGGTCTTAAGCCCCGCGCCTATTCCCTCCGGGGAGAGAGAGGTGTGGTTCACGTTGGCAGGGATTGCCACCCAGCCCTTTGCCACCAGCTCACGCAGCTTTTCCGGCTCCATGTACTCTTTTTCGGCAACGGTTTTCATTTCCGGGGTGATAATGCCCTTTTTCGCGGCTTCCATCTGGGTTTTGTATTCTCTCATTTTAGTATGTCCTTTCGGTTATGTAATTTTGTTGTATTTTTCAGTCTTTCCTGTCCGGGAACTGTCGGTAGAAGTGGTCTGTCGGGGAATGCCCGTGACCTATGTCCAGACCATGCTCAATCGCCCCGGTGAGGTACTCCTTCGCAAGCCCCACAGCCTCGTGCAGCGGCTTCCCCTGAGCGAGGAACGCGGTTATCGCCGAGGAAAGCGTACAGCCTGTCCCGTGGGTGGCTCTGGTGTCGATGCGGGAGTGGGTGTAGGTGTGGAACTCCTTTCCGTCAAACAGGACGTCAGTCGCGTCCCCGGAAAGATGACCGCCCTTTATCAGCACAGCCTCCGCGCCGTGGGCGAACAGGCTGAGCGCCGCCGCCTTGATATCGGTGAAGTCGTTTATTTTACAGCCTAGAAGCTGCTCTGTTTCCGGGATATTCGGTGTGAGCAGGCTGCACAGCGGAATAATTCCGTTCACGAACGCGCCGAGGGCGGAATTCTGCATAAGCTCCGTTCCGGCGGTGGCGGTGATTATGGGATCGCACACCACGATCTCCGGCTTGTATTTCAGTATCGCGGACTGCACCGCCCGCATACTTCCCGCGTCCGGCAGCATTCCTATTTTTACCGCGTCCACCCGGATATCCGAGAACACAGCCTCAAGCTGGTCGGAGATGACATCCGGGGAAACAGTCATGCTGGACAGCACCTTTTCGGTATTTTCGGCGACCACCGAGGTAATTACGCTCATGCCGTAGCAGCCGAGGGCGGAAAAGGTCTTGATATCCGCCTGTATTCCTGCGCCGCCGCTGCAATCCGAGCCGGCTATTGATAAGCAGTTTTTCACCGGGGAACCTCCTAATAAAACAAAAAGACCTCCGGCATAGCAGAAGTCCTGAAATCATTTTTCGCGCGGCTTCCCTACGATGGTATTAACCAACAGGTTCAAAGGGTCAGGCTTTTTGCCCTCTCAACTCCCGCGCTGCCGCAGGAGTACCCCCAGCCTCTTTATTATACCACCTGTTCGGGAATTTGTCAAGTGAAAAGCAAAAACTCCGCCCCGCCGGAAAAGGCAGGAGCGGAGCAGTATATCAGCCAGTAAACAGCGACAGAATTATTTCGCCCACGAAGTCAAGCGAAATGTCGGCAATAAATCCCGACGCTTTTATAATACTAATATCAAGTCTTCTTATAGACTTTGTCTATAAGAAGATGCCGCCGAACCGGCGGCTGTCAAAACCTTTGGTTTTGACAATATTAGCAGCGAAACGTCGCTTTCGCTCCTTATTCATTGAACGACTTTTCAGCGGCTACGCCGCACCAACCGCTTTGCGGTTGGTTTCTCCCTATAGACTGTGTCTATAGGGAGAAATGAAAATAGTATAAGCCAGTTACCCTTGCGTTTCCTCATAAAAGCGAACCTCCTGAGATCACTTTCTGCCCGCCATTTTGATGATCTCGCCGAATTTCAGGCGGCTTCCGTTGTGCAGGATTATCATTTCGTATACCCTTGCGACAATGACCGCGACAAGAGCCACGAACGCCGCCAGAATAAGTACCGCTATAATGACCTGAGGCAGAGAAAGCGTTCCGAGAAGCAGCGCGGACGGCAGAGCGAACGGCGAGCTTACCGGGAAGTAATAGGAGAATATCTGCATGGGATTTGACGAAGCCGCGCCGGTGTCAATGCTCTCCATATTGAAAATAACCGGGAAGTAAGCCAGATAGAAGCCCAGCACACCCAGCAGTGAAAACGGCTGCATTGCCTGAGTGAGATCCTCCATTCTGCTGACGGAAGCGCCCACAAGAGCCGCCACCAGAGCAAAGAACAAAAATCCGAGAATGAATATGACAAGTATCAGAATAAAGGTCAGTGGAGAAAGACTTCCGAAGCTGCTGTTTACCGCCTCGACGATCTCGGCATTCTCTCCCACCTGAATATCCGCGTTCTGAAGCATATTCATCAGATCGCCGCCGATACCAAATGGAGCAGTCACCGCAAAGGTGATACCGCCGACAATTCCTATCAGCATAAAATGCAGCAGCGAGATAAGCCCCATTGCAAGCACCTTGCCCACAACTATCGCCAGAGGTCTGACAGAGGTCAGCAGAAGCTCCATAACGCGGGAGGTCTTTTCTGTTGCGATGGACTGCGCCACGGTCTGACCATATGCAAAGATAAGAAGAAACAGTATCAGCGAGAAAACCATCGGAACGAAGTAGTTTATCATCGACTCGAAAATGCTCCACTCGTCAGAGCCTGCCTCTATCTTGGAAGCGGTAACATACCGCTGTGAAGCCGCGTAGTCCTCCGGGGATACGCCGAGGTCAAGTATATTGCGGTATTTCACCACTTCTGTCACCAGTCCGGAGGCTGTATCAACAGAATCTCCGTCCGTTCCCGGCGAATAGAATGTCTTTACCGCATAGCCAAGCACTGTGCCGTCAAGCGCCTCCGGAGTGACGGTTATGAGCGCCTGCCCCTCCTCCGCCTGCGAAAGTTCGGAGATAAGATCTTCTGTGGATTTATCGCTCTCGGCAAGCTTTAGTCCGGAGGTTTTGAGCGTTTCCCTGTCATCGTCAGTGAGGACGCCGCTGTTGTCCTTGAGGTAGACCGTGTTCAGCAGTATCTCGGTATCCTGATTTCCCATATCAGCGATAGCCTCACCTGCGCCAAGCATTTTGGGAATGATATTGATACCGCCCACAAGCAGGATCACGATAAGGCTCACTATAATAGTACCGACAATGAACGACTTTGTCTTGACATACTGCACGAATGTGAAGCCGAAAACCTTCTTCCAGCCCCGTGCGATACCAGAATTATTATTTTTCATCAGACTCACCGACCTTTTCAATGAATATCTCGTTGAGCGTAGGCTCACGCAGCTCGTACTTTATCAGCGGCATTCCGCTGTCCATGATCCTGTGCAGCAGCGCGTGCGCCTGCTCCTCGCTGCTCACATTGAAGCTGGAGCCGTTCGGAGTTTCCTCGGTGACGGTAAGCCCGCATTCCTGCGCCATGGCGCTGATGTCACCCTCGCACTTCACCGTCAGCTTTACCCGCCCGTAGCCTTTCTTTATCTCGTTGAGGTTGCCCTGAAGCACTGTCTTTCCCTTGTTCAGAATGACGATATCCCGACAGAATTCCTCAATGGTGGACATCTGATGGCTGGACATGATGATGAACTTGTTCTGCTTTATCTCTTCACGGATAACGCCCTTGAAAAGCTCTGCGTTCACCGGGTCAAGACCGCTGAGCGGTTCGTCCAGAATGAGCAGCTCCGGATTTGGCGCAAGTGCCGCAATAAGCTGTATCTTCTGCTGGTTTCCCTTTGAAAGCTGCTCCGCGCGCTTGTCGCGGTATTCCTGTACCCCAAGGCGCTCAAACCAGTAGTCCAGCGCCCGCTGCGCGTCATGGCGCTTCATGCCTTTCAGCGAAGCAAAGTACAGAAGCTGATCCATGATCTTGTACTTCGGATAAAGTCCGCGCTCCTCCGCAAGGTAGCCTATCGACTCGTTGGCGGTGCAGAACGACTTTCCGTGCCATGTGACAGAACCGCTGTCCGCGCTCAGCATTCCCAGAATAATGCGTATTGATGTAGTCTTTCCGGCGCCGTTAGTACCCAGCAGTGCAAATACTCCCGGCTCGTTCATTTCGAAGCTTAAGCCCTGTACGGCGGTGTAGCTTCCATAGGTCTTTACGATATTATCGACCTTTAACGACATATGTTTCACGCTCCCTTTACTGTTCATGTGTTGTATATACAGTATAATCTGTTTAGCCGATTTTGTCAAGGGGGTTTTGAAAAATTTTTGAAATTTTTTTATCAGCGCAGACCGAAATGAGAAAAAAATCCCGCCGGACGGCAGTATGACGAGTTTCACGGAGAGCCCTCTCTTCCAGAAAATGTCTTGCGCAAAAAGAAAAACAAAAAAATTCCGCAAGGCTACTTGAAATATTCGGCGTTATATGATATACTAATACTGATAGCAGGCATTCCTGCAATTCTACATGAAAGAGGTGTTCATTTTGAAGCACATCACAACTATCAACAAGGCTAACCTGAAGGCGTCTGCTCTCAAGGGCGGCTGCGGCAAGTGCCAGAGCTCCTGCCAGTCTGCTTGCAAGACCTCCTGCACAGTTGCTAACCAGAAATGTGAGTCTGTAAAGTAATCCATTTTCGGGAATTACACCAGACAGCACGGGCGGAATCGTTCCGCCCTGTTTTTTTGAGAAGAATAATTTAAATAGAAAGGCGAATACCAATGATACACAAGTTCAAACAGCTTGGCTACAATATAGTGCTGGACGTGAACAGCGGAGCTGTACATCTTCCGGACGACTGCGCATATGATATGCTGGACTTCCTCGACGCGCCCATGACCGAGGATATGCCCGCCGATCTCCCCGCAAAGCTGTCCGGCTACTCAGAGAGCGAAGTGCGCGAGGCTTACGCGGAGCTGTATCAGCTCTACAAGGACGGCGCTCTGTTCGCAGAGGACGACTACGAGAAATACAGCGATACAATGGTGAAGTCCCCGGTGAAATCCATGTGCCTCAATGTGGCTCACGACTGCAATCTGCGCTGCGAATACTGCTTCGCCCAGACCGGAGATTTCGGCGGCGAGCGCTGCATCATGACCCCGGAAACCGGCAGAAAGGCTATCGACTTTCTTATCGAGCGCTCCGCCAACCGGGAGCAGCTTGAGCTGGACTTTTTCGGCGGCGAGCCGCTCATGGCTTGGGATACCGTCGTACAGACGGTGGAATACGCCCGCTCCATTGAAAAGCAGCACGGGAAGCACTTCCGTTTCACGATAACCACAAACGGACTGCTGCTTGACGATGAGAAGATCGAGTACATAAACCGCGAAATGAGCAACTGCGTTCTGTCCCTTGACGGCAGGCGGGAGGTAACTGACAGGATACGCAAGACCATAAACGGCAAAAGCTGCTTCGATATAATCACCCCGAAGTTCCAGAAGTTGGTTCAGAGCCGCGGTGACAAGGATTACTACGTCCGGGCGACCTTCACAAGGTACAATCTTGATTTCACCGAGGATATCCTTGCAATGCGGGATATGGGATTTGTTCAGCTCTCCGCCGAGCCGGTAGTCACCGACCCCAGCGAGCCGTACTCTATCCGTGAGGAGGATCTCCCCCGGGTATTCTCGGAATACGACAGGCTGTGCGAGGTAATGGCGAACAGAACAGAGGACAAGTTCAACTTCTTCCACTTCATGGTGGATCTGAATGCAGGTCCCTGCGCTATCAAGCGGCTCCGTGGCTGTGGCTGCGGCAATGATTACGTTGCGGTCGAGCCTCACGGCGATATTTACCCCTGCCACCAGTTCGTTGGCATAGAGCAGTGGAAAATGGGCAATCTATACGATGGGACATTTGACGACAATATCAAGACATATTTCTCAAAAGTACACGTTTACAGCAAGGAAGGCTGCCGCAACTGCTGGGCTAAGTTCTTCTGCTCCGGCGGCTGCAACGCCAACAGCTTCATTTACGAAGGCGATGTGAAGAAGCCCTACAAGCTCGCCTGCGAAATGCAGAAAAAGCGCCTTGAATGCGCCATCGCGCTGGCGGCGGACAGGGCTGTAAAGGGTCAGGACGCTCCCGTATTCGGGGAAGCCCCGGCAAGCATGGGATAATAGATTGCAGGAACAAAGGAACTTGACAGCTTGTTGAAAAAGCACCTTTTCAGGGTTTATCGACAGCCTGAAGACTTAATATTTTGTTCAGCCCGATTTAATTATTTGTTCAAATTTGTTTCACCGGATTAACACAATCGGCTGTTATACTTAAATCACAACAGGGGAGGAAAAAACTTCCCGATATATGGTTATGAGAGTGAGGTCAAATAGTATGTATGAATATAATAATAACGGAATGAACGAAAGCCAGAACACACAGTATCAGGGCAACTTCTCCACAGAGCCGCAGCCCCCGAAAAAGCCCAAGACCCACAAGACCGCAAAGGTCATTGCGATAGTTGCGGCGGTTACAGTGCTCTGCGGCGGCGCGGGCTTCGGCGGAGCATTCCTTGCAAACCAGACAAGCAACCTGCTTATCGGCGGCGCGTCCTCAGCGTCAGAAAGCGGCGCTTCCGAGAATGAAAGCTCCGCAGCAGATAACTCCACAGACAGCTCCGGCGATCTTCATGAGGTGCTTGACGCGCTCCAGTCTGACGTGACTGCGCACACCAGCACCAGCGAGATAGAGTACAGCAGCGACGGCTCTTTCGCTTACACAAGGGATCTTGTCGCAGAGGTCAAGGACTCTATCGTATATATAGAGGTATACGTAAACTGCCGCGGAAATGAAACGCTTTACGGCGCAGGCAGCGGTATCATAATCTCAAAGGACGGTTACATCATCACAAACGCTCATGTTGCCGAGAATGATTACTACCCCGTAACAAAGCTGACGGTAAGCGTGAACACCACCGACCCGACAGACGGCAGCAGCGTTGCCACAAAGTATGAAGCAAATCTTATCGGCTCCGATACCGACACCGACCTTGCGGTGCTGAAGATCGACGCAGATGATCTCCACGCGGCTAAGCTGGGCGACTCCGATGAGCTCTGCCTCGGCGATGATGTGGTTGCGATAGGCAACCCCATGGGACTTGAAACCTCCGTTTCAAAGGGCGTTGTTTCCGGTCTGAACCGTCAGGTTTACGATGACAACACCGTTTCCGCTATCCAGACCGATACCGCGATCAACAGAGGCAACTCCGGCGGCGGACTGTTCAATATGCACGGCGAGGTCGTAGGCATTGTCAACATGAAGCTCATCAATGACAACGCGGAAAACCTTAGCTTCGCAATTACAATCAACGACGCGAAATCCGTCATCAACGACCTTATCACAAAGGGCTATGTTTCCGGCAGACCGATCCTCGGCATTACCTGCTTACAGGTAAGCGACTATATCGGCGCGATCCAGAACATGACTCCGGGTCTGCTGGTAACTGATATTGAACAGGATATGGCGATAGCTAAAAGCAACCTTGTTGTGGGAGATACGATCGTTGCAATAAACGGCACAGAGGTGCGCACTGTTGAGGAGGTATCCGAGGTCATCAAGGACATGAAGCCCGGCGATACCGTTACCGCAACTGTTGTAAGAACCGACTCCCGCGGACGCGACAAGCAGATAGATATTGATATTGTGCTGTCAGAATACAGCGGAAGATGATCTATAAATAATAGCAAATGGGGCAGGCGATGAACCTGCCTTTTGCTGATTTTGGAATATCCTGCAATACTCCGCACAAAAAGTCGGGACATCTCCGATATTACATGATATAATATGATCACAGCAGAAAGGCAGGGCTTCACATGAACGACTGGACAGAAGGCATACAGAACGCAATAAGATATATCGAGGACAATATCACAGAACCTCTTGAGGTGGGCGATATCGCCGCCAGAGCATACGTTTCGGCATTCCACTTCCAGAGGATATTCAGCGTTCTTTGCGGAATGACTGTCGGGGAATACATACGCAGCCGGCGGCTGTCACTTGCCGCGCAGGAGCTTTCCAGCTCCGATATCAGAGTGATTGACGCCGCGCTGAAGTACGGCTACGACAGCCCGGACAGCTTCGCCCGCGCGTTCACCAAGTTCCACGGAGTAACTCCCTCTGCTGCAAAGGAGCGCGGCGCAGCCCTGAAAAGCTTCGCGCCGCTGAGAATAAAACTGACACTGGAGGGCGGAAGTATGATGGAGTACAAAATCGTAGAAAAGGCGCAGTTCACGGTAATGGGAGTTTCGAGGAAATTCAACACCGAAACCTCATATCAGGAGATCCCGAAGTTCTGGGAGGAACACTTCGCGAACGGAGGCGGTGAAAAGGTCAAGGGAATGTACGGCGTGTGCATCGACTCAAAGGAAAACACCCACAACGGAATGGAGTTCGACTACCTCATCGCGGACAACTACATTCCGTGGCTGGAAGTTCCGGAGGGCTGCGTTACCCGGGTCATTCCGGCAGGAACATGGGCAATATTCCCGTGCAGCGTCAAAACGCTGCAGAACGTCAACACAAAGATCTGGAATGAGTGGCTGCCAAACTGTAAGGACTACAAGCTGGCGGGAAACTACAACATTGAGATGTACACCGAAATGTGCGATGACCCGGCTAAGCAATACAGTGAGATCTGGGTGCCTGTTGAAAAGGTGTGACGTTAAGTAAATTAAGCAATTAGCAGGCAGATTAATCCGTAATGCAAAGCCGCTCCGGACTGAAAAACCGGGGCGGCTTGTTTTATTGAACCGGTCAATTAATCGACACGAACAATAAAACGTTGATTATCTTCCCTGTTTTTACTTAACTTACTAGAAAATTTGTCTAAATTACTCAAAGAATGGGGAGTTTTATTGTTTTATTTCACAGTAATGCTGTTTAAATCTTGAAATTTCGGTGAAAAAATAGTATAATGGTAGTCGGTGAATAATGAAATTTCCCGGTGCAGTGCATCGTACATCAGAAAGGGGTCAGAATCAAAGATGAATTCTCCGTTTACAAAGGAGGAGCTGAAAAGACAGCTCGACGGCATTCTGGAATTCGATTTCAGAACCGACGCCAAGAATGCAACGATAACACAGGTTTACCGCGCACTTTCTTCTATCGTAGTGAACCACCTCAAGGAAAAGCGCCACGACTTCATGCGCGAGTGCAACTCTAAGGGCAGAAAGCAGGTTTACTACCTCTCCATGGAGTTCCTTATGGGACGCTCCCTCAAGACCAGCCTGTACAACCTCGGTATGCAGGACGTTGCAGAGGAAACCCTCAAGGACATGGGAATAAAGATCGACAGCGTATACGACGAGGAGCCGGACGCTGGTCTTGGCAACGGCGGTCTTGGCAGACTTGCAGCCTGCTACATGGACGGACTTGCTACCTGTGAGTACCCCGCCACCGGATATTCTATCCGCTATGAATACGGTATCTTCAAGCAGAAGATCGTTGACGGCTGGCAGACTGAGCTTCCTGATAACTGGCTGCCCGGCGGCGGCGCATGGCTTGTTCCCGTTCCCGATCAGGCTATCGAGGTTCATTTCGACGGTCAGATCAACGAATACTGGGACAACAACTACCACCACCTTGAGCACGTTAATTACACCACTGTAAACGCAGTTCCCTATGATATGTACGTTTCCGGCTATGACAGCAAGGGCGTTTCCAAGCTCCGTCTGTGGAGCGCGGAGAGTATGTCCTTCGATATGGGCAGCTTCAACACCGGCGACTACGCAAAGGCTATGGGCGCAAACAACATCGCCCACGCTATCTCAAAGGTTCTCTATCCTAACGATAACCACCTTGAGGGCAAGGCTCTCCGTCTGCGCCAGCAGTACTTCATGTGCGCGGCTTCCATCGGCGATATCGTAATGCGCCACATGAACGTTTACGGCACTCTGGAGAACTTCCACGAGAAGAACGCTATCCACATCAACGATACTCACCCCACTCTGGCTATTCCGGAGCTGATGAGAATTCTGCTGGACGACTGCGGCTACGGCTGGGAGCAGGCTTGGCACATCGTTACCAACACCTTCGCATACACCAACCACACCGTTATGGCAGAAGCGCTTGAAAAGTGGGACAAGAGCCTTATCGAAAAGATCCTGCCGAGAATATTCTCCATTATCTGCGAGATCAACCGCCGCTACTGCGAAGATCTGTACAACAGAACCCAGAACAGCGAAAAGGTTTCCAAGATGTCCATTATTCAGGACAATCAGGTACACATGGCAAATCTTTGCGTTGCCGCTTCCCACAGCGTAAACGGCGTTTCCAAGCTGCACAGCCAGATCATCAAGGACGACGTATTCAGACTTCAGGCTCTTGACAGACCCTCTCAGTTCAAGAACGTCACCAACGGTATCGCTTACAGAAGATGGCTGCTCCAGAGCAACAAGGGTCTTACCGACCTGCTCACCGAGTGCATCGGCGAGGGCTTCAAGAAGGACGCGGCGGAGCTTATCAAGTTCCAGGTGTTCGCAAACGACAGCAGCGTTCTCGAAAAGCTCGGCAAGATCAAAAAGGACAACAAGCAGCGCTTTGCGGAGTATGTTGAAAAGACAACCGGCACAAAGCTGAACCTTGACTCCATTTTTGACGTTCAGGTAAAGCGCCTGCACGAATACAAGCGCCAGCAGCTCAACGCAATGAACATCATTGCAGATTATAACTACCTGCTCCAGAATCCGGACGCTGATTTCGTTCCCAAGACCTATATCTTTGCTTCAAAGGCAGCTCCTGGCTACTATATCGCAAAGCAGATCATCAAGATGATCTGGTGCATCGGCGAGGAAATCAAGCACAACCCGAAGATCAGAGAAAAGCTTCAGGTCGTATTCCTTGAGGACTACCGCGTAACTCTGTCCGAGATACTCATGCCCGCTGCGGAGATCTCCGAGCAGATCTCTCTTGCAGGAACCGAGGCTTCCGGTACCGGCAACATGAAGCTTATGCTCAACGGCGCCCTCACCCTCGGAACCTACGACGGCGCGAACGTCGAGATCCATGAGGCGGTAGGCACAGACAACATCTTCATTTTCGGTATGAGAACTCCTGAGGTGAACGAGCTTCGCATGAAGGGCTATCACCCTGAGCAGTATATCAACGGCAGTCAGATTATCCGCGACGTTATCCAGCGTATGTACAACGGTATCAACGGCGCTACCTTTGATGAGGTCGCAAACTCCATCAGAACAAAGGACTTCTACATGGCGCTTGCGGATTTCGACAGCTACCGCGGAACTCAGCAGTACATCAGCGAAGTATACAAGAACCAGCTTGACTGGAACAAGAAGTCGCTGTACAACATCGCCGGCGCGGGCAGATTCTCCGCAGACCGTGCGGTAACAGACTATGCAAGAGATATCTGGAACCTGAAATAATCACTAACCGCATTAAATAAGGTATCGCGCCGCCCCAAATCAGTCAGGGACGGCGCATACCACTCTTGATGAATAATTGCAAGGAGAATTCCATGAGCCTACCGATATTTGACTGCTTCGATAATAATTATAAGCACCCGTTCGGCGCGCTGCGGAGAGGTCAGCCCAGCATTTTCAATCTGCGCTTCCCGAAAAGCATGGCGGTAAGGGATCTTACCCTCGTCATGTTCCGTCCGGGCTACAAGGAGCGCTTCATTGAGCTTATACTTGAGGACGAGAGCGGGGACGACAATATATATTCCTGCTGCTTTACCCCGAACAACGTGGGTCTGCATCACTATTATTTCACCTGCATTCTGGACGGACGCAGGAGATATATCAAGCGCAGGGGCGCGTCCGAGGGCGTTTTTGAGGGCGAGGAGCTGTTTCAGCTCACCGTGTTTGACGAAAACCTGCATACTCCCCTGTTTATCCGGGGCGGAATAATGTATCAGATATTCCCCGACCGTTTCTGCAAGAGCGGAGTGCAGCACGAGAATGTTCCTGCGGACAGGATAATGCGGGACGACTGGTACGCAACCCCCTACTACAAGCCGGACGAGCGCGGAATTGTCCGCAACAACGACTATTTCGGCGGAGATCTGCGGGGAATTATCGAAAAACTGCCGTATATCAAGAGCTTAGGAACAACGGTGCTCTACCTTAACCCTATCTTTGAGGCTCATGAGAACCACCGCTACAACACCGCGAATTACGAAAAGATAGACCCGCTTCTCGGCACGGAAGAGGACTTCAAGGAACTATGCGAAAAAGCAAAGGCAATGGGGATCTCCGTCATTCTTGACGGCGTATTCTCCCACACCGGCGCGGATTCGATATACTTTAACAAGTTCGGGCGGTACGGCGAGCACACCGGCGCATACCGCGATAGGAACAGCCCCTATTTCCCGTGGTACAGCTTCACGGGATACCCGGACAGGTACGAAAGCTGGTGGGGAATTACCACCCTCCCCAACGTCAACGAGAACAACGAGCAATACACAAACTACATCTGCGGCAAAGGCGGGATACTCCAGAAGTGGATAAAGCTTGGAGCGCAGGGCTGGCGTCTGGACGTTGCAGACGAGCTTCCGGACGAATTCCTTGACAACATCAACAAGGCGGTCAAGGAAATGGGCGCGGACAAGATAGTTTACGGCGAGGTCTGGGAGGACGCCTCCAACAAGGAGAGCTACGGCGTGCGCCGCCGCTATCTGATAGGCGGTCAGCTTGACAGCGTAATGAACTACCCCTTTAAAGAAGCGATACTGAACTATGTCAAGTACGCGGACGCAAAGGCTTTCACCGACAGCATTCTCACAATTATGGATCACTACCCGAAGCCCGCGATTGATATGCTGATGAACTTCCTTTCCACCCACGACACAGAGCGTGCGCTGACACGGCTTGCCGGAGATGATGTCGGCTGGAACGACAAGGACTGGCAGTCGGAGCGCTATCTCACCGGCGAGCAGTATATGTACGGAATTTCGCTGATGAAATGCGCAATGGTATTGCAGTTCTTCCTGCCGGGAATCCCGTCGATATACTACGGCGACGAAGCTGGAATGGAAGGCTACCGCGACCCGTTCAACCGCCGCTGCTATCCGTGGGGGCGCGAAAATCTCGACCTTATCGAGTTCACAAGGAAGCTCGCGGAGATACGCAAGGGCACTCACGCCTTTGAGCAGGGAGATCTTATGTTCATTGAGGTGGACGACAACGTGTGCGTATTCGCGCGTTATGATAAGATCACCCGCGAAGCCGCGATAATCTACCTCAACAAGAGCACCCGCGGACGCACCTTTGAGATAGTGAACGACAAGACGGATATGTTCTATGATTTCGTGCCGGCATTCGACAGGTACGGAAAGGGCATTGCAGACGGAAAGATACACGTTTCTCCGTTTGATTATGGCGTGGTTTACTGTAAGGTTTAGTATGGCGTGGAGTATTTCTAAAATGAAATTTGTCGGGCGGGTACGCCCGCCGGCGACTTCCGCGCAAAGCGCGGAAAATGCTTTTCGCTTCCTTTTGGCACAAAAGGAAGTAGGGTGTGGGGCAAAGCCCCACCACTCGCGCGCAAGCGCGCTACTCGGCGCGGCAGCGCCGCTAAACGCGTAAAAGGCGCTAAAGGGGTTCGGGTCGGGGGACAAACGGAACGTTTGTCGTTGAAACAAGAGTTTTCCCCCGGTCTGTGGCTGACTGCGGCAGCCACAGACAACTACTTTGCCGCGCGTTATCGGTGTGGTATTGATACTATTCCGGTCATATTTTCCCTACGAAATTACAACTTGAC
>JAGAJA010000019.1 GCA_017829075.1 Oscillospiraceae bacterium
AGGTTGGTTTTGTTTTCCATGGTGTGTTCCTCCTTAATATTCTTCTGCCAAAAGCATTGTGGTGTGGGTTTCGTCGTCAATGACGAAAATCTTTGCCGTGATGGGGTCTTCGCTCGGGAACAGGTATTCCTTGCAGTAGTCCGGCTGTTCCTGCGTGTGGGTAATCTTCTGCTTGCCACTCTCTGCTGACAGACGAAAGACTTGCAGGTAGTCTTTCTCAGCTACTTCCATGCTGTCGATTAAATCCCAAAGGATTATCTGAAGCAGGAGCGGCACTGTTGCGGTTACGCCTCTTGTGGCGTAGCGTGGGCTGGTAAACATACTTCCTCCTTTCTCGGACACAAAAAATCCCCGAAGCCGTGACAGCTTCGGGGAAATTTCTGTGTGCCGTTATAAACGGATAGCTCATATATAGCTACATGAATATAATATATAACTGAAAATTGACAGACTACGCATGAAGAGGTTAGCGTTAGTTAGAGTTTCTGCACACCAATTACATACATTTCATATTATATAGGAGTAACGAAATGGAGGTACACGATATCAAGCTTGCTCCCTCTGTTATATTAGTCTGTACCAAGCCGCTTCAGAGTGCCGTCAATTTCACGGTTTATAGCGCTTTTTGACAGCCGCCCCTCGTTAAAATAAACCTTTGAAGCCAGTACCACCTTATCTCTTGAGGTGCAGTTTTTTATCGCCCGTCCAAGATATTCCTCGCTTGTTCCGTGGGCGTAGGTGTTTGCGGTATCGAAGAAATTTATCCCAAGCTCCAATGCGTGACTTACCATTATTTCGGTTTCCTTCGGGTCAAGCGTCCATTCGTGAAAATCCGCCGAGGGCTTGCCGAAGCTCATACAGCCCACGCAAAGCCTTGATATTTTTATATCGGTTTTACCGAGTGTTGTGTATTCCATACTGCCTCCTGTCAGAGCGAATTTGTCCAATACGCAAGGGCTTTTTCGGACATTCCGTTTACTACCTTTCCACTTTTCCAATTTGCAGAGGGACAAAGCTTTTTCAGCACCTCTACGGTTCTTCCCATACCGCTGCCGCCGCTTGCCGAGAAATATGCAGTTAATTTTTTTCTCATAGTTTTATCCTCCTTTTATAAAAGCCCGTTTCGGCTTATCCATTCATCAATGCTGCTGTCCGACGAGCCGCTCGCTCTCAATCCGTCACGCACATCTGCGGCGGGTTCTTCTGCTTTTATATCTGACACGGTTTTAGATACTCCGCTGCCGCCCGAGGTGCAGAAAGGCATCACTGTTTTACCCGACAGGTCGTAGGTATCGAGGAAGGTGTTGATTATCCTTGGCATAGTTCCCCACCAAATCGGGTAGCCGATATAAACCGTATCGTATGCGGAAATGTCAACGGTATTACTGCCTATTGCGGGGCGTGCAGAGGGGTCATCCATTTCTCTGTTTGCGCGGTAGCTATTGTTGTTATAATTCAAATCTTCGTTGGTGTACGGCTCTGCCGGTACTATTTCGTATAAATCTGCGCCTTTTAGCTGTGCGATTTTCTCTGCAACAGATTTCGTGTTGCCCGTGCAGGAAAAATAGACTACTAATGATTTTGGCTCAATTTCTTCAGGTTCGGTTGCAGGCGTTGTACGTTCGGTAACGCTTTGTATTTCTTGTGCAGTCGTGCTTGTCTGCTCGGTACGGCTTGACGAGGTTTCGGCGGTACTGCTCTCACTACCGCTTGTTGCCGAACTGTTACTGCAAGCGTTAAAACAAAACAGAACAGCAATAATCATCAGAATAGAAAACACTTTTTTCATATCAAAATCTCCTTTCAATTTTGTTATTACTTACATTATAACACCAAACTTATCTAATAGCAAATACTTATACTGAATAGAAAAATATGCTTGACAGCTATACTTAAATATAGTAAAATATGATTGAGGTGATAAAATGGAAATCCGTGTTTTGAAGTATTTTCTTGCAGTTGCAAGAGAACAGAATATTTCCGCAGCGGCAGAGTCCCTTTTTCTTTCACAACCAACTTTGTCAAGACAGCTGAAAGAGCTTGAGGAGGAGCTCGGCAAGCAGCTTTTCATAAGAGGCAGCAGAAAAATAACCCTTACCGAAGAGGGATTGCTTCTTCGGAAAAGGGCGGAAGAAATTGTTGAACTTTTGGACAAAACGGAAAAGGAGCTTTCCAATTCCGATAAACAGGTTTCGGGAGAAATCTACATTGGCGCGGGAGAAACAGACGGTTTGCGGCTTATTGCAAAAGCGGCTAAAGAATTACAGGAACAATATCCGCAGATAACCTACCGGATTATAAGCGGCGACGCTGTGGATATTACCGAGCGTCTGGACAAGGGGCTGATTGATTTTGCACTTTTGCTTGAGCCGGTGGACATATCAAAATACAACTATCTGAAATTTCCGGTAAAGGACGTTTGGGGCGTGCTTATGCGGCGCGACTGTCCTCTTGCACAAAGGGAAAGCATATCTCCGAGAGATTTGCAGAATATGCCGCTAATCGTATCACGGCAGGCTGTAGACGGAAGCGAGCTTACACAGTGGCTGAAAAACGGCAGCGAGCAGCTTAATATCGTGTCAACCTACAACCTCGTTTACAACGCTTCTCTTATGGTTGACGAGGGACTTGGGGTTGCTCTTTGCCTTGACAAAATAATAAACGTCAGCGGCGACAGCAGCCTTTGTTTCCGTCCGCTTAAGCCGAGATTAGAGGTTGGAATGAGCCTTGTCTGGAAGAAATATCAGGTGTTCTCAAAGGCGGCGGAGAAGTTTATTCTGAAAATGCAGGAGGATATAAATAGTTTGCAAGGGTAGCTGATACATTATTTTGCTATAGTAATATGCTCAAATGGAAATTTACAGGGTGGTTTTATTATTATTTTACATGGCAGTCAGTCCATTTCTTAAAAAACATTCTTGTCAAATACCAGCGAATATGGTAAACTAAACGCAGAGCATTTATTTTACGATTACAACCTCGCACATCCGCAAATCTGCGATTTGTTGCGTGCGTATCGGACGATTATACCATAACCTTGCGGTTATGGTATGATGATGAAAATTAAAATCATAGAAAAGGAATCAAATCATGTATAATATCAATATAAAAACCAAAGAAAAGCTCATTGATACATCTCCAAGTCTTTACGGACTCTTCTTTGAGGATATAAACCGTGCCGGTGACGGAGGATTGTATGCAGAACTTCTACGAAACCGCGCATTTGATGACGGAATAATCCCCGAAGGCTGCAGCTATGACGCTGAAAACAAACTCATCATTTCTTCCACAGGCTGGAGCAGTTCATTCGACTGCTGCGAGCTGGAAGGCGTTGCAGGCTGGACAGCAGTTAACGGTGCCGAAATGAGTCTTACTGACAAAGGTACGCTGAACCAAAACCGGAAACGTGCCCTTATAGTAAAATTCAACGGCGGCGATATCAGCAATGACGGATTTATGGGCGTGCCTGTCGAATGTGGAAAGAATTATCGTTTCTATATGTTTGCCAAAAGCAATAAAAGCGTTTTCGTAAAAGTAATGCTTACATCTGAAAGCGGAAAAATCTATTCGGAGCACAGCTTTGACATAAACGGCGACTACACAAAATACGAATGTGAGCTTACAAGCTCCACCACTGACTGCAATGCAAGGTTTTCGTTTTCTTCCTGTTCAGAGGAACCTGTTACTTTTGGCTTTGTTTCTCTATTCCCGAAGGATACTTTCATGGGCAGGGAAAACGGTTTGAGAAAGTCACTTGCACAGCGTCTTATAAAGTTAAAACCGGCGTTTCTGCGTTTTCCCGGAGGATGTATCGTTGAGGGATTTTCAAAGGAAACGGCTTACCGTTTCGCCGATTCTATCGGTCCGGTGTGGGAGAGAAAACCGCACTGGCTCCTCTGGTCGTATATGACTACAAATGGGCTTGGATTCCACGAATACCTTCAATTTTGCGAGGACGCAGGAATTGATGCAATGTATGTTTTCAACTGCGGAATGACCTGTCAGGGAAGATGCCCCGATTATTTTGATGAAAAGCTGATTGAAGAATTCTACGAGGATACTGTTCACGCAATTCTTTATGCAACTGCTCCCGCAGATACCGAATGGGGTTCCAAGAGAGCCGCAAACGGGCACCCGGAGCCATTCACACAGCTGAAATACCTTGAGATAGGCAACGAAAACTGGGGCGGTGAGTACAACAAGCGTTATGAGTATTTTTACAAAAGGCTGAAAGAACAGTTCCCGCAGTTTATTTACATATCTACCGACCACACAGAAAAAGCGGGACTTGCAACAGAGTACGTTGATGAACATTTTTATTCCGACCCCATTTTCTTTGCCGCTAATACCGGTCTTTATGATGACCTTGACCGCAGCGGAATAAACATTTATTGTGGTGAATATGCGGCGACTATCGGCGTCAAGGAAGGTACTCTTTACGGCGCGCTGGGCGAAGCAGCGTTCCTTACGGGAGTTGAACGCAATCAGGACAAGGTGCGTATGACAAGCTATGCACCGCTGTTCAAGAATGTTGATTATGTTTCGTGGGAGCCGGATATGATAGTTTTCAACAACCACGAAGATTATGCTATTCCAAGTTATTATATGCTGCAAATGTTCGCTGAAAACAGGGGCGACTATGTATGCGGTCACTCTGTTTTGACTGATAGTGACAGACGAATTGAAAGCGGACATTTCACCTCACCTGACGGAAATGTCACAGAGGGGAAATGCTATTCTGCCGACATTGATATTTCGGGAGATTTTCGTATCAGTTTCTGGGACAGAGGTACTGTTGGCGAAGAACAGAATCACTATGACTGGATTCTTGAAAACGGAACAAGCAAAGTGGTTCATTACAACGGCTGGTCGGCTGAAATAATCTGCAAGGAAATTTCGTGTGATATTCCCGAAGGAACTGCTCATATTGAACTTACCGCCGATGAGGACAGCTTTAAGATTACGCTCAATGATAAAGTCATACACGAACACACTCTCGGAGCGATACCGCACATTTCGGCGGTATGTACTGTTGACAGAAACAGCGGTGAGGTTATATCCAAGATTGTTAACTTTTCGGAAAATGAGATTCCGCTGACAATAGTTTATGATACACTTATGGCTGAAACAGCAGATATGACTGTTCTCACAGCGGACAGTTATTCCGCACAGAACAGCTTTGAATCCCCCGAAGCGGTCATTCCTTACAAAGCGAAAATACAGGCATCAAGAGAGTTCAGTGTTTCTGTTAAACCGCGTTCGGTCAATGTGATAAGGCATAAAGGCAACATCGCATAATTATTGTCTATCTCGCATCCTTCTGCCTCGATTTGCCGCCGGTATGACGATGTGGTATGCCTGTTTCCCGGCTGGTAATTTCAGCATGGTATGTGCTGTGACAGGGTGATACAGTATAATAAATAAACCCGTATTTATGAAGTCAGCCCTGAGGTATGAACCTCGGGGCTGATTTTCTTGTACAAGTAATGATTTATCTTATACCAATATGCTTTTTGTATTCTATCGGAGAAACACCCTCATGCTTCCTGAATACCGTGCTGAAATAGCCTGCATCGGGAAAGCCTGAGCGAGCAGCTACCTCGGAAACGGAAAGCTCGTTCCTCTGTAATAGCCTTTTTGCTTCCTGCAACCTTCTTTGTGTGAGATACTCGTTCGGGCGCATGTTCATCGATTCCTTGAAAACACGGCAGAGATGCTGCGGCGTGACGCCTGCAAGCTCCGCAAGCACAGTCAGCGGGAAATCACTGCGATAATTCTCGTCTATATAGTCAAGCACGGGAGCGAGCAGCCTGCTTCGGTCGTTTCTCTGCTTATTCGCTTTGGTGTCCATCAGCTTATGAAATTCGAGAATGTAAGCGTAGATATATCCCGAGCAGGAGTAATCGCAATAAGCACGGTCGGTTTTCAGCACAGTGAACATCTTGCTGTACAGTTTCGGGAGGGGCGAGCCGTTCTGCGGACTGATTATAACCGGTGCTGTCATACTGAGCTGGCTTAAGATATGCGCACAGGCATAACCGTCGAAAGCCACCCAGCGCACATCCCATAGGCTGTTTTCTGTGTAGTATTCGTGTGGATATCCCGCAGGCAGAAAGAAGAAATCGCCCTCATTTATCACAATGGCGATGTTATCGTACTTCAGTATGCCGCTGCCACCTGCACTGTACAGTATCTGATGCCAGTGATAGCCTTCGTTCCTGATAATATGGTATTGATATTCGCTGCCACCTATTCCCGTAAGATGAACGGGCAGCTTTCGAGCTTCGGCATTATATGGGTAGATGTTTTCGTTTATCTTCATATCGTCACCTTCATTATTTGTGGTCAATTATCAGTATAATCCCGTTTTGTATGATTGTCAATAGCTTTCTGCGTTTTTTTGCAAGGTTTGTTCTTGAGCTTGATGTTGTAGTTTTATTATAGCCGATGTTCAAAATACAAAAGTGTATTCAGAATTTACGGTTGAAAATTTCTTTAAAAAGTGATATCATTCTATTAAGACAAAAGTCCAATGATTTCGATGAAGGAGATGTGGATATGAATTGTTATGGAATAGCGGCATTCGTTATAGCAGTTGCAGTAATGGCATCTGTTTTCAGCGGATGCAGTCAGGATGGTGAAAGCACTGTCAGCCCATCCAACACCACTGTGAGTGATACCTCGCAGACGGAAGTGCCTGTCATGCCTGAATATGTTGCAGAATATCCGCTGTCAAATGAAAATGCAGATGAGAACACGCAGAACGCCGCATCTGAAATCGAGTCTGAGCAGGAGGAGATATCTATGCAGCATTATGAGAAGATTATGGCAGAATTGCCGCCCGAGGGAATTTTTGACCTGCAGGATGGCGTAATATACCCCGATTTTCAGAAATACACTTATTATTCACAAACGGCAGAAAGAGAAAGCAGAGTGAATGTGCTGCTTCCGCCCGATTACTCCGAGGACAAGGAATATCCCGTACTGTATGTACTGCACGGCTATTATGATAACGAGGACTGGATGGCGAGGGATATCGTTGGTATGAGCAAGATGCTTTCAAACCTGTACGCAAGCGGTGAAGCACAGGAGATGATAGTGGTATGCCCATATATCTTCGTCAGCAAGGAGCTTGCATGGTGTACCGGTATGAATCTTACTAATTCGCTTTGCTATGACAATTTTATCAACGATCTTACCACCGATGTAATGCCCTTTATCGAAAGCACATTCTCCGCTGCAAAGGGCAGAGAGAATACTGCGATAACAGGCTTTTCAATGGGCGGCAGAGAATCACTTTTTATTGGCTTTCAGCATCCTGAACTGTTCGGCTATATAGGAGCGGTTGCACCTGCGCCGGGGCTTACTCCCGTTCCCGGCTCGGCAGACCACCCCGGTCAGATGCAGGCAGAGGAGATGATATTTGAGGACAATGCGCCGTATCTGCTGCTGATAAGCTGCTCCGACAGTGATGGTGTGGTAGGTACATATCCGAAATCCTATCACAAGACGCTGACAATTAACGAGACCGAACATATCTGGAACGAGATCCCGGGCACAGGGCATGACCACACCAGCGTTAAGCCGCATCTTTATAATTTCTGCAGAATGATATTCAGGTCACCTCTAAAAAACTGAAAAGGAGACATCCATGAGAATAGGTGTTGATTATTATCCCGAACAATGGGACAGATCACTGTGGGAGTCTGATGCAGACCTTATGCAGCAGACCGGCGTTGAAGTGGTTCGTCTTGCGGAGTTTGCATGGTGCAGACTGGAGCCGCAGGATGGCAGCTTCGACTTCGGCTGGCTGGATGACATTATCGGAATATTGACGGAGCGCGGTATCAGAATAGTGCTGTGCACCCCCACGAACTGCCCTCCGCTGTGGTTTTACGAGAAATATCCCGAGGCTGTTCAGACCGAAAAGGACGGTCATAAGACCCGCACAGGCATCAGAGGTCACAGGTGTATCAACAATACAGATTTCCTGCGCTATGCCGAGCGCATCATCGATGCCATGACAAAGCACTATGCGGATAACAAGTCGGTAATTGCATGGCAGATAGACAACGAGCTTGAGGCGAATTTCTGCTTCTGCGAGACCTGCATCGGAAAATACCGCAGCTGGCTGAAGGACAAATACACCACCCTTGAGGCGGTGAATGCGGCGTACGGAAATGCTATGTGGAGCGGAGAATATTCCTCTTGGGAACAGATACAGCCGCCCTTTGGAAGCTATCCCGATCCGTGGCTGAATCCCTCGTATATGCTGGACTTCAACCGCTATGCCTCGGACAGCGTGATAGAGCATATAAACTGGCAGGCTGAGCTTATCAGAAAGCGCTTTCCTCATACGCCTGTAACCACCAATGTGTGGTTCTGCAGGAATATGCCAAACTTCTATGACGAGTTCAGGGGGCTGGATTTCATTTCCTACGACAACTATCCCACTACAAGACTCACCGACAATGCGGAGGAGTGCTATTCCCACGCATTCCACCTCGACCTTATGAGAGGAATAAAGCGCAGTAAGTTCTGGATAATGGAGGAGCTCAGCGGAGGTCTCGGCTGCTGGGCGCCAATGGGAAGAACACCCTCCCCGGGTATGATAAAGGGATATTCGCTGCAGTCCTTTGCACACGGTGCGGATACAGTGGTGCATTTCAGATGGAGAAATGCCGCAGGCGGCGCTGAGATGCACTGGCACGGTCTCATTGACCACTCGAATGTTCCCGGCAGGCGCTTTGCGGAGTTCGCTGAGCTTTGTAAAGAAGCGAAAGCACTCAAGGCTGTCTGCGATACCGAGATATACTCGGATGTTGCAATACTCTATTCCCCAGAGGATGAGTACGCTTTCAAGATACAGCCCCAGACCAACGGAATGTACTATATGGAGCAGCCAATGCTGCTGCATTCGGCGTTTACAAAGCATGGTCTGAATGTGGACATCATACATCAGTGTGAGGAACTTACGGGCTATAAGATAGTGGTCGCTCCCGAGATGTATCTCACAAACGAGGCTGCCGTAAAGCATCTGTACGAGTTCGCCGAGAACGGCGGCACAGTGATACTTACTGACCGCAGCGGCGTTAAGGATGAGTTCAACAAGTGTATCATGCAGCAGCTGCCGACAGTTTATCGCCGTCTTGTCGGTGCGTACATTGAGGAATACGATCCCATTGGCTATGACAATGCAACGATAAGGCTTTCGGACGGCAGCGTATATAAGTGCCGACAGTGGTGCGATGTCATTCAGACCGAAACAGCGGAAACGGTAGCCTCATACGACAGCGAGTTCTATAAGGGTAAGGCTGCCATCACCCGCAACCGCTACGGCAACGGAACTGTGTACTATATCGGGACTGTCTGCGAGAAGAGCCTCTATAACAGGATTGTAAAGGATATCCTTGTCAATGCGGACATACCGTATGTGGACGGACTTCCCGATAATGTGGAGGTCACCACCAGAACGGGCGATGGTATCGAAGCTCGCTTTATCTTCAACAACACAAATAAGGAACAGCGTTTCATTCTTGACGGATGCGAGGTATGCCTTGCACCGTTTGAGATGAAAACAGATATCAAGGAGAGGTAATCATGGAAGTTATGAAAAAGCTGATATCATTTGTAACCGCTTTTATAATGATTCTGTCGGGCTGCACAACGAATGACAACACAGAAGCAGACAGCAGTTTGACAACAGGTGATGAAACAGTGAATGAAACAGTAACAGGTCGAGCAAAAGTTGACCCTGCCGATATCACCTATGCAAGCAGCTATAGCTTTGAAAAGCTCACATACAGTGGTATTGAGAAGATGGATTTCAGCACAGTCGCAGAGGCTGAAACAGCACAGGAAAAAGCCGGAGTTACGCTTAAAACAGACAAGAAAGGTTATTCGGGTGAGGGCTATATAGATATCTCTGATAATACTGCCTTTGAGCTTAGCGTAGATATTCCCGCAAGCCAGTATTATAAAATCACCGTCCGTCACTGTGCAGGCAGTCACAAGGAAAATCCACTGCTTTTCAATGGCCTCAAAGTGATGGATATCGTATCCGAAAACGGTGACTGGGTCGAGACCACCATGGATGGTGTATTCCTTGAAAAGGGCAAGAACAAGGTGACTTTAGGCGATGGCTGGAGTTGGTTCTCCATTGATTCCATACGCATTGAAAACGGCGAGTCCATCAGCAACAGCATATATGAGGGTATCGATGACACTCTCTGCAATCCCTATGCGAACCTCAAGACCCAGAACATCTATCAATATCTGAAAGCGGTGTACGGCAAGAGGACTCTCGCAGGTCAGTGCACGGATTATGGCAACAACACCGAGACTGACGCACTGTATCTCGGTATCGGAAAATATCCCGCTGTACGCACCTTTGATTTCATCTTTGATTCCATGAGTTTCTGCAACGGCACGCCGCAGGCAAAGGACGTTGACCTCGCCATCCGGTGGAGCAACGACGGTGGTCTGGTGGTGTACGACTGGCACTGGTATGCTCCATACGGCGAGTGTTCTTTCTATTCTAAAGATACCTCTTTTTCTCTTGCAAATGCAGTGACGGATGTAGATCTTTCAAAGGTGGATGACGCAGAGCTTGAGAATCTCTATGCAAACGGCAAAATATCCATTGAAGCGTACAAGATCATCAAGGATATCGACAACATTTCCGCTTTGATGCAGCGTATGGAGGACGCAAATGTAACGGTAATGTGGCGGCCTCTGCATGAGGCAAGCGGCGGCTGGTTCTGGTGGGGAGATTCGGGAGCAGACGCGTACAAGTGGCTGTGGAAGCTGATGTATCACCGCATGACCGACTATCACGAGCTTGATAATCTCATCTGGGTATGGAACGCTCAGAGCGCAGACTGGTATCCGGGCGATGAGTACTGCGATATTTCAGCCACCGATATCTATAACCGGGCATACGATTACGGCACAAGCCCCGGCCTTCTCGCAGAGATGACGGGATGGTCAGATGGAAAGCTCGTCACAATGAGTGAGTGTGCCACCATGCCCGACCCCGATCTCATCGTCAGGGATAACGCATACTGGCTGTGGTTTGCAGTATGGAACTGGGATTTCATCGTAAAGAACGGCACCACGGAGCTTTCGGACGCCTATACATCTTTCGATATGATGAAAAAGGTCTATAACAGCGATGTTATCATCACAAGGGATGAGCTGCCCGATTTCAATAGCTGAAAAAGAATGTTTTATGAAAAAATCCGTCCTGATGTGAACTGACCCCAAAAAGTTAGACAAAAAAATCGGGAAATAACTATGCAAAGCGACTAAGAGCGAACTTGGTCGCTTTTGCTATGCTGCTTTATGTCTGTATTCAACGGGAGATAAGCCATCAAGCTTAAGCTTGATGCGTTTAGTGTTGTACCACTCAATGTATTCGTGAAGTTCGTTGATGAAGTGTTCAACGCTCGTAAACTCCTGCAAATACAGCAGCTCAGTCTTAAGCAAACTGAAGAAGTTTTCAGCGCATGCATTATCCAGACAGTTGCCCTTTCGGGACATAGGGGTGCTGTTGCTATCAGTAGAGATAGTTTCTGTTGGAGAAGAATCAGCACAACCTGTCATAACAATTGCAGATAGAAATAATGCAACGGGTTTTCTTTTCATAATGATACCTTCCTTGGTCAAAGATGTTGTATATATAAGGATTTTCAGGTGCTATACGACATAATATTTCTTATGTTGTAATCGCTTAAATGTATAATTATCCATATTTTATTATACCTTAACCATAGTCCTTTGTCAATAGCTAATTGATTAATTGATTTATTATTTAATGTAGAAAATGTGTTTAAAATGAAAATAT
>JAGAJA010000020.1 GCA_017829075.1 Oscillospiraceae bacterium
CGAGCAGATTTCGTACATGACTTATATCAGATGCTAGGCACCAAACCGCAGTAATACTGTATGTATTTCAAGGTTTGGTAACGACGCAGATGATATAAGTCATAGAAATCTGCCGTGAAGGAGGTTTTTAGAGGTGACCTATTTATAGTGAGTTCAGCCCTGCCCGTAGTAGGCGTTCGCACCGTGCTTGCGCAGATAGTGCTTGTCAAGAAGCTCCTGCTGCATTCTTCCGGCGGTGGGCGCGATGGTGAGCGCATGGTAGTTCATGAACGCGACTTCCTCCAGCACCACGGAGTTGTGCACAGCTTCGTGCGCGTCCTTTCCCCAGGTGAACGGCCCGTGGCTCTTTACCAGAACCGCCGGAATGCTCATCGGGTCAATGCCGTTGAAGGTTTCGATTATGACCTTTCCGGTCTCCTTTTCGTATTCGCCGCGAATCTCCTCGGGGGTCATCGCGCGGGTGCAGGGGATCTCGCCGTAGAAGTAGTCGCCCTGGGTGGTGCCCATCGGCTGTATCCCAACGCCCGCCTGCGCGAACGAAGTCGCCCAGCGGCTGTGGGTGTGGACTACTCCCCCGACAGCCGGGAACGCACGGTACAGTTCCAGGTGAGTCGGCGTGTCGCTGGAGGGCTTCCACTTGCCCTCGGCTACCTTTCCGGTCGCGAGTTCTACCACCACCATGTCCTCTGCGGTCATTCCCTCGTAGGGCACGCCGGAGGGCTTTATAACTATCATTCCGCTCTCGCGGTCAACCGCGGAAACATTGCCCCATGTGAACGTAACAAGGTTGTATTTCGGAAGCAGAAGATTAGCTTCAAGCACTTCCTGCTTTAATTTCTCTAACATTTTTTCTCTCCTTACTTCGCCGCCGCGTATTCCGCCGCCAGACCGCGCTTGTAGTTCTCCATGAATTTCCGGAATCCCTCCGCGCCCTTTTCCTCGGGCTGTAGCGTCGTGGATTCCATGCCGCCGAATACCTCGCTGTCGAGGAACTCCGGCAGGGACTTATTATTTCCGCATACCGAGTAAGCCGCCAGCAGAGCCATTCCCCATGCGCCGCCCTCACCGGCGGTCTTCATGACGGAAACTGCGCAGCCCAGACCGTCCGCGAGGAACTGCTGAGCAACTCCCCTGGTCTTGAACAGCCCGCCGTGTCCGGTTATCTTGTCAACGGAGACCTGCTCCTTGTCGAACAGGATATCCATGCCGAGTTTCAGCGCCGCCATCGTGGAGTATATCTCCGCGCGGAACAGGTTCGCAAGGTTGAATTTTCCGTCCGGGGTGCGGAAGTACATCGGTCTGCCGTTTTCAGCGCCCGCGACAGGCTCGCCGGAAAGGAAGTTGTACGCGACTGTGCCGCCGCAGTCCGGGTCGGCGGTCAGCGCATTGCGATAAAGCATTTCGTACAGTTCGGATTTATCGGTAGGATTTCCGCTGAGCGCCGCGAATTCACCGAACACGTTCACCCATGCGTCCAGCTCAGAGCAGCAGTTGTTGCAGTGCACCATAGCCACCGGAGCGCCGTCCGGGGTGGTCACTACGTCTATCTCCGGGTAGTAGCCTTTCAGCGGCTTGTCCAGGACGAGCATTGCGAATATCGAGGTTCCCGCGGACACGTTTCCGGTGCGCGGGAGAACGCTGTTCGTCGCCGCCATTCCGGTTCCCGCGTCGCCCTCGGGCGGGCAGACGGGGACTCCCGGCCGGAGATTTCCGCTCGGGTCGAGGAGCTTTGCGCCCTCCGCAGTCAGGACTGCTTCCCTTGCGCCCGCGTTGAGCACCCCGGGGAGTACTTCCGCAAGCTTCCCGGAGAATCCCTTATCAGCAAGCAGTTTATCTGCCTTCGCGATGTATTCCGCGTTGTAACCGATACCTTCCACCGGGAAAATACCGGAGGCCTCTCCAACGCCGACCTGGCGCTTTCCGGTCAGCTGATAGTGGATATATCCCGCCAGCGTGTTGATGTGCGCGATATTCTTAACGTGCTCCTCGCCGTTCAGCACCGCCTGGTAGAGGTGCGCGATGCTCCAGCGCTGGGGAATGTTGAAGCCGAGCAGCTCCGACAACTCGGAAGCCGCCTGCTCGGTGATGGTGTTTCTCCATGTGCGGAACGGAACCAGCAGATTGTCGTCCTTATCGAAAGCCATATAGCCGTGCATCATGCCGGAGATCCCCATTGCGCCGTAGCCCGTGGGAATCACGCCGTATTTGCTCTTGACATCCTCGACAAGGCTTGCGTAGCAGTGCTGAAGTCCGGTGGTGATGTCCTCGAGGGAGTAGGTCCACACGCCGTTCTCATAGCGGTTCTGCCAGTCGTGGCTGCCGCTGGCGATGGGCGCGAACGTATCGTCAACAAGCACCGCCTTGATTCTGGTGGAGCCAAACTCTATGCCGAGGTAGGTCTTATTGCTCTGTATTTTTTCTTTTATCGTCATGCCGTTCTCCTTGCTTTGCAGATAAATTTCAGGAAAACAATACAACTTTTTTCCTGTCTGCCGTATTCTTTTCTTATTTTACCACATAACCCCGATTAATTCAATCAGCAATATAAATAATAATCCGCCCGCAAATTGTGACAACTGCATAAAAATACAGCCAAAGCACTGCCGACCCGCTTGACATACGCCGGAAAAAGTTGTATTATATCCATAGGATATTTGTATTGCTTTTCGGAGGAGCGTGACCTGCTTGAAAAAATACGAAAAAGTCGCTTCTGCGATAACCGCCGATATAGAAAGCGGAAAATACCCGCTCGGCGCAGTCCTGCCGACAGAGGAAAAACTGACCGCCATGTACGCAGTGAGCCGCCAGACAGTGCGCCGCGCGCTTTCCGTGCTGGTGGAAAGCGGACTTATATCAAAGCGGCAGGGCAGCGGTTCGGTGGTGCGCCCGAAGCGGCTGAACCCGAGGACGGGAAAGATAGCGGTGGTCGCAACGTACATCAGCGATTACATTTTTCCGAGCCAGCTGCGGGCTGTCGAGGAAGTGCTGTCCGAAAACAAGTACACCGCGGTCCTTTCCGCGACCCGCAACCGCGTCTGCAACGAGCGCGCTATCCTAGAAGAAATACTGAAAGATCCCGTTGACGGCATACTGATAGAGGGAACAAAATCCGCAATGCCGAACCCGAATTTCGATTTATACGAGAAGCTCATAGACATGGGAATCCCGGTGGTGTTTTTCAACGGATATTACCCGGCGCTCAGCGGCACATATTCCGTCTGCGCGGACAATCAGGCGGGCGGCGCCGAACTTGTGCGGCATTTAATCGACCGCGGCCACACGAAGATCGCAGGGTATTTCAAGAGCGATGATATCCAGGGTCATCAGCGGTATTCGGGCTTTATTTCGGAGCTGTACCGCAGCGGTCTGGTCATTCCTGACGAGAACGTGTTCTGGTACACCACGGAAACAAAGGAAGCGCTTTTCGACAAACCGGAGGAGGTGCTAAAGCGCCTCGGCGATAACACGGCGGTCGTGTGCTACAATGACGAGGTGGCGTTCGGACTTGTTAAGTGCCTGCTTTCCGCCGGCAGACGCGTTCCGGAGGACGTTGCTGTAGTCAGCTTCGACAACAGCAGTCTCAGCCGTATCTCCCGGGTGCCGATAACCTCGCTTTCCTACGAGGACAGGAACATCGGCAGGATAGCGGCGCAGATGCTTGTCGATATCCTGAACGGCAGGGAGGTTTCTTCCGAGGTGCTGCCGTGGACTTTTATCCGGAAAGAAAGCTCATAACAGCGCCCATGAGCGCAAGGCTTTCGAAGATAAAGCGTGTGCGGAGCTTCTGCTCAGAGTGATCCTGAAGCGGCTGCGGGCGAAGAAAAAAGTCGTTTCTGCGGCGCTTATCGACATATCGTTAATTTCACACAATAAAGGAGGCAGCGAATGAACACCGAAAAAACCATCTCATTCATATCCGACCGTAAGCATTACGACATACCCGAAAGCAGTATATTGTATATTTCCATGAAGAAGCAGGACGCGTTTATCCATATTTCGGACGGAAGCGTGCTCAAGACGCGCATGACATTTGCCGAGCTTCAGAGCATGCTCAGCGCAAATTTTATAAGAATAACCCGCGGGTGCCTTGTTTCCGCAATGGCTATCCACAGCGTAGGCAAGCTCATCACCCTGTCAAACGGCGAATCGCTGGAATATGCCACGCAGCACCGCCGGGAGATACTGGAGAAATTCCATGCGAAACAGCAATCGATCATAGATTCGCTTGCCGACAACGACAATCCCACTGATATTGAGGAATACCATCAGCACTACAAATGCTTTGACAGCATTCCCATTGCGTTCACCGACATCGAGATGATATTCAACGAGGAAAGTCAGGCGGTGGACTGGATATTCCGCTATGGAAACGAAGCGCTTGCCAGGCTGGAGGAATGTCCGCTGGACGTACTTATCGGCAACACATTCGGCAGCATTTTTCCCAACATGGATTCAAAATGGCTGCGCAGCTACGAGCATTCCGTGATGTATGGCGAAACGCTTGAAATAGTCGATTACAGCCCCGAGATAGACAAATACCTGCGGATAGTCTGCTTCCCTACGTTCAAGGGACACTGCGGCTGCCTTCTGTTCGATATATCGGAAACGAATTTCTCGGTTGAAAAGACAGTCGGCGAAAAAGCATTGCTGATGTATCTGAAAAAGCTGATGGAATAAAATGCAATAACCGTATATCACAGCCATAACAAACAGCGCCAACGTGGAACAAAAGTCCATTCGTTCCACATTGGCACTTTATTCGTTACATGTTTGTGCTATTGGTTCCAGGTATATTGACAAATCCAAAAAACAAATGTATAATATATAAAGGTACGGATAACAGGCATTGATACACTAGGAGGGTATAATGAAACTTAAATCTTCAGTGAAATGGGCGATAGCCGCTGCGGCTACCGTTACAACGGTTACAGTGAGCGTGGGCATGATAGCAAACGCTTACACTTACAATTGGGATGAAACTTCCGGAGGCGGTTACGGTATTTTTGGCAATGACAAAATAGAAGAAGAATATTTCCGAGAAGGCTATGATTTTGAATTTTCGGAGGAAAACTCTGCGCTGAAGCAGGCGGTTAGATTTGAACTGAGCGTTGATATCGAAGACTACTATTCAAACAAGATTTTTTGTAATATACCTGCGAAGGCAACCATCATTTTCGGCGGGTACGATGAAAACGGCGACAGGGTTGAAATCGGTCAACTTGTGAAAAATGAGGCTTATTCCGGCGACCTGGAATACTCTTTTACTGACGCTGATAAAGACCGCATGGCAAGCGGAAAGTTCTGGATGGATCTTGAGGACCAGTCTTACTCAAGCATTGAGTTTAAATCCATAAAGTTCTACGACAAGGACGACCGCTGCATACTCTACGGCTGCGCGCAGGACACGGATTTGAATGAAGAGAATTATAAGTGGTATGGTCAGTGGACGTTCTATCAGCTTAAAGGTCCCAGACCGATAATTTCGGGTATTCAGAACGCCGACGGTACCTATGCGCTGAATGCAGAAGTCACGTCAGGCGGTTTGGCGATGTCGGTAGAAACAAGCAACAACGCAAAATCAGACATATGCGAATTTGAACTTAGTAATGCCGTACAGATCTTCACCATGAACGGCGCCGATGTAACCGGCAAACAGCAGCTCGCATTTAATTCAGCCGAGGGGGCAAACAACGAGTACAGCTTTGTAACCAATGCGTCCGTTGTTCTCAAGGATACCCGAAATCTCGACGCGGACGGTAAACCTACGGAAATTGAGCTTTACAGCGTCAGCAATGAACAGACCGTAACGATCGGAAAGTTGAAGATCGAAGCGGGAGAGCCTCAGCTTTTGGGCGAACTCCCAACATTAAGCTACGGCGATTATAACAGCGCCGATGAGCTTCTTGAAGCGTTAAACAATGCCACTCGCGATAAAAACTCCGATGCTCCGAACGTTGAGGACGCTTTCGTGGACAGCTCCGTTACGGACGATACCGCGCTTTTCAGCAGAGTTTTGATTCCCAGCGCTGACGGAAGCAGAAAAGTAATTGCAAAGGTGGTTTACGATGAAGTATCGGGCTTTGACCCCGCTTCGCACAAGGCGCAGACGATCACGCTGAAGGCTCATGCCGAGGCGAACGACATTGAATTTGTGAACGGCACAGTCACGTTCGAGAAAGAGATGAATTGCAGCGCCGATTATATCGACAGCGTAAAAATCAGCAAGCAGCCCAAGACAGACTACGGATACCGCGAGGACCTTGACCTCTCGGGCGGCGAGCTGACGATCACCTATGACAGCGGCAACACGGAAGCCGTCCCCATGACGGACGCAAGGGTTTCGGCAGACGGATTTTACGGTGCGAACGGAGAGTTCCCCGCATACAATTCAGAGGTTAAGGTAACCGTTACATACACCGCCGAGGACGGCGTTTACGACCCTGCGCGCGCAGACGGCGCAAGGTTCTCAGTCGATTTTACGGCAAAAATCAAAGATATTCCTGCGCTTGACGCTCCTGTTATCACTCCAAACGGAGGTACGTTCAGCAAGTCCTGCGAAGTCAGCATTACCGCGCAGGAGGGCGCGTCCATCTTCTACACCACGGACGGCACCGTTCCTACGGCGGACAGCAGCAGATACACCGCTCCTTTTACCATCACAAACAGCGCAGTCGTAAAGGCGATAGCAGTCAAGGAGGGCTACAGCAACAGCAAGATTTCTTGCGCAGCGTTCACCAGAGAGATCTCTGCGCTTGACGCTCCTGTTATCACTCCCAACGGAGGTACGTTCAGCAAGTCCTGCGAAGTCAGCATTACCGCGCAGGAGGGCGCGTCTATCTTCTACACCACGGACGGCACCGATCCTACGGCGGACAGCAGCAGATACACCGCTCCTTTTACCATCACAAACAGCACAGTCGTAAAGGCGATAGCAGTCAAGGAGGGATACAGCAACAGCAAGATCGCGACCGCTGAATTTACCAAGCGTTCCGGCGGGGGCAGCGGCAGCGGGGGCAGCGGCGGCAGCAGACCCACAGCTTCTACCGAGCCTGACGATCCCACTATCGGCGGTTCGTCAAAGAGCTGGAGCGATATTGCGGCTGACCTTGCAAAGCTCGCAGAGGGTTCGGAGGTTACAATTCAGCTTAACGGAAACACTACCGTTCCTTTTGTGGTGATCAAAGAAATTGACGACAAGTATCTTAAAGTACACTTTATAGCTGACAGCTCTCACGGCTGGTTCGTTGACGGCGCGAAAATTACCGCTCCGGCGGCGGCAGATCTCTCTTTCATCAGGACCGCAAGCCAGAAGCATGACGGTCTGCGTGGAATTGAGGGCACGCAGTTCAGGATCAACAACACAGGCGTTCCCGCGGGTCTTGAAATTGCGTTCAAATCTGAACACGCAGGCAAGTTTGCGAACCTCTATAAGTCCGTTGACGGCAAGCTGGTATTCGTGACCTGCGCTAAACTCGGTGCGGACGGCAAGGTGCTCCTGCCGAATGTCACCGAAAAAAGCGATTACATCGCAATGCTCTGCGCATTCAGCGACCTTCCGGGCGATATGTCCAACGACGGCGTTCTGAACGCAGCGGACGCAAGCGCGATACTCAAGGACATTGTCAGTCCGGGAAGCGGCGTGAACCCGCTTATGGCAGATTTCAACGGTGACGGAAATGTCAACGCTATAGACGCTTCTGCAATTCTGAAAAGAATAGTTGGTTTGATCTAAACAGCTTTTATCCTCCCTTGCCGGCGCAGGGGAGGATTTTTCACGTTAATTTCTGATAAACGCAAGCGGGGATATACTAAGGCACCACCGCGCTATTGGATTTCAAAAGGAAAAGTTCACAAAAAAGCGATCAAAAGAATGACAACAGCAGATCATACGCCCACGTATATGCGGAACAAGTAAGAAAACCAGCCGGAATTACAAAAAAGTCCGGCGGAGCGCTTGACAAACCGAGCAGAATGTGATATACTATATTAACACTGAAAGCTTAGGCATTTCCAGGGGGCCGTAAAGGCTTCGACGGGGATCCTGAGGCTCGATAAGCGGGTAGTGAGGGCGAAATCACTTTAATCGTCGCACCTTTAAATTTAAACGCAGATTACAATTCTGAGTTAGTAGCTGCCTAAGCGGCTTCCGTCATACCTCGCAGTACCACGGGCGGGGATATGGCGTCGACTAGTGGTGAACGTCATTGATGAGTTGCCTTGTAATCTCTGATGTACTAAAGGCTGCCAAACCTGAGAGCCTGTCTGTCGGCGCTCAGGCAAGGGAGATCTAAATGACCGACTGCACCCGGAGAAAGTCGTGAGGACGGGTTTTCGGACAGGGGTTCAATTCCCCTCGGCTCCACCAAAGTCAAAAGCGTCGAACTCCGTTTCGTAAGGAACGGGTTCGCGCTTATATGCAGATTTGAGGACGGTTGATTGCCGTCCTCTTTTTCTGTTATGAATCACCTTGAAGCATACTTATCCACTAATCCTTTATCTGAAATTAGTCAGCAAGCGAAATCTTATTACCATTTAGGAGGATTTCACATCCGCCTATTATCACAGAATACAGGTCATAGGGATTTATAGGTTTATCCCAGAGGACAGTAAAGAATTCCCGTTCTCCGTTGCATTCCGAGGCACCGGTAATCTGGTAGTTTCTGATTTCTGTTCCATCTCTGAATTTACAAGTAAGCGGTGCAGTTTCTCCTGCCAGCCTGCCGATTTTGCTGCCGCGTTTAGCATACCACTGAATACTCAGCGGAGTTATCACCACATCGTCAAGATGATATTCATAGTTATCAATCGTGACCTCAATATCAGGCGATACGGAAACACATTCTACGGTCATGAAATTCAGCGGAAGTGACAGCCTGATCGGTTCTTCAAGGGGAAGCGCCAGACATGAATTGTCGCCTGCTGACAATGCAAGTGTGCCGAATTCCAGCTCAATTACTCTGTTTTCATTTAGATAACCATTCTGGAAAGAAAATGCGTTGGTGTACGTAATTATGCCGCTTGTATCGTCTTTAGTTCCATAGCCTGTTGCAAGATTACATTCGGCAGGATTTTCGCTGATTTCAAGCTCTGCCCATGGTAATTTATTGCTGTTTCCGAACTTGCCGTGATACTCCTCAATCGCCATTTCATTTATGGCGAGTTCATACATTAACAGGACCGTGTTCCTGTCGGCAACAGCGCCTGTGAAATTGACCGTGCCGTAATCAAAATCCACGATTCTGTCAAGGCTTACTCCCATCTGCAATAAATCGACGGCAGAGGTCTGGTTTTCTATTCCAGTGTCAACATATCCCTGTGCCTCTGATGAGATTCTCGAATAGAATCCCTCAAACAGCTTAGAGAAATCCCACCCGCAGGAAGCCCCTGCCGCAGTCACTCCAAATGAAATTGCTGCCGCTGCCGCAGCTGCGAAAACGACTGGCTTGCGGAAAGTTCCAGCTTTCGCGGCTGAATCTGTGCAGTCTGGAATAGCTTCCGCGCCGCCGGAAAGCACCAGTTTTATCATTTCATCATCAGTTTTTGGCGGAGTTATTCTGTCGAAAAGCGTTTTGTATTTCATAACGGCTCCTCCTCTGTAAACAGCTGTTTTAATCGCCTGCGCCCGCGTGAAAGCCGTGATGTTACGGCGGTAACGCTGATACCCAGAATCATCGCAATTTCTTTAGCCGAGTACCCCTCATAGTAGAACAGATGTATAACCGCCGCGTATTCCGGCGGCAGTTTTTTTATCAGCGGAATAAGCTCGCTTTCGGATGTCGGTTTAGCGGAATTGTCGGCAATATCATAGGTGAGTTCCATCGGTTCTGGATGAGTTTTGCGGTATTTCAGCAGGTTCTTTGAGAGATTAATGACCACGCGTATCAGCCAGCGTTTACAATCCTCGTCCGTTGGGAAATCTCCGGGATATTTCATCAGCCGGATAAATGAATCCTGACACACATCTTCAGCATCAGCAGCGTTTCTGAGGTAGCTGAACGCCAGACGATAAAGCATTGTATGAAACATTCGGACGTATTTTTCCACGTCTTGATTTGTCACATTATCCCTCCCTTTCACGGATTTGAAGGACGTCTTTCAACGATATAACAATCATGCAATATATTTTGTCACCGAAAATAGAATTTTGATTATATGCGCCTATTCAATTTCACTTTCGCCAAAAGAAAGCTTTTAACTTATTAATTGATTTATTATAAAAAATGTGGTATACTGTATATGGTAAACAATCTTATCATATCTTCTAAATAAATACGATTGAGGTACAAATATGAATTGGATCGAATCAATTAAAGAAGTCAAAAAAGCACAAGATAATGATAGACTTGTCATTTTTGTTGGAGCAGGAGTTTCAGCTAATTCTAAATTACCAAACTGGTCACAACTTATTGCAGACATTGCTAATAAAATAGGGTATAAAGGAATATGTGACAAATGTGAACGTAATTGTGAAACTCCTAGTGAGTGTTCTAAAAGGAATTACAGTTCTGATGAATATTTAAAAATACCAGAATTATTTTTTCAAGACGATTTATCAGATAAACACACTGATTACTATGCCTTTATAAAGGATAGATTAGTTTGTGATGCGAAATCAAATGAAATTGATGCCGAAATACTCAACATCCTGCCACATCACATTATAACTACCAATTATGATAATCTACTGGAAACAGCCAATTCAATAAATACTCGCTTATATACTGTGGTTAGTGAGGACAGAAACCTTCTCTCTAGCGCGAACTCAAGATATATTTTGAAAATGCATGGAGATTTGAAAAAAGAAGGAACAATAGTCTTAAAAGAATCAGACTATATATAAATTATGAGCATACGCATATTCTTATAAGCACTTTTATAAAGTCACTATTAATCAACCACACATTTTTATTTGTTGGCTACTCCCTTAATGATTACAATCTTAAATTGATTATAGGTTGGATAAACTATCTTGCAAATATTTATGGCATTTCAGACCGTCCTCAAAATATATTGATTCAGTATAACAAGGCTACCGATTCAGACATTAATTACTTTAAACGCAGAAATATAAATATTGTAGACTTGGAAACAATGCCTACCAAGTTAGTTGAATTGGCTAATTGTCATACTGCTTTTGATAATGACATTGGGAATAAACTATTAGCCTATTTAAAATGTATAAATCATAGTGATATTCTTCAAAAATTTATACCATTAAAAAGCTTATTACGTGAGAAATACTTATATCTTTCATCATACAAAAAAATTTCATATACTGATTTTCTTAAAGCAAGCGAATTCAAAGAAGCAATTGTGGAAAACAACACTTTGCTTGTAAATGATCCTCAGGAGTATGATTCAATCCTCGGTGTTCTTTCTTCTCCAAATAACTCTTTAATTATAGAAACTTTTGCACGCGCACAGATAACTGATGTTGTATGCCCAGGAATTGAGCCAATGAAAGCATATACATTATCTGAAGAAATAAAAGAAGATAAGTTATTTCATTTATATCTAAACAACCAGTATCAAGAGATCATTAGCGTTCTCCCAGAACAAAATGCTGATGTTCAAATTTATTATTACAAGTTTTTTGATGATGGAGGGGTGAACTATACTCAGCTTGTTAATAAAGATGAGAATAATGTGAATAATACAGACTTGGCACTCATTTTTTGCAAAAAAACAAGAGCAAGACTAGCACTTATAACTCTTTTTGACAAACAAAAGGAGCGGTATAACGAATTAATCCATCTTTATGAAACAACCTCTCCCTCTATTAAATATTCCATTGCTTATTTAATGGATAATTTTGTTATTGTGGACAATAGCTTGCTAAAACAGATGGCAGATTTACTTGAGAAGCAAGAGGACAAGTATAGAAAAGGTAATGGCACACTCTATCTAGAAGGAGCATTTTCAAAAATCATCCAAACAAAAACAATAGCATACAATTTCTATTATTATTTTAAATTGAATTACTTGCCTATTGATCACTACACAGATGCCAAGGATTTTCTTTCGTTTTACTTGAGGGCTATACTATGTTCGTATTCGCATCCGCCAATAACCAAAACGGACTCAATTATCCCTATCGAAAATGATTACAGAGTATACCCATTAAGCTGCATAGATTTTGATATGATGGTTAAATTCACAGATCCTAAAACACTGAAATTATGGATCAGAAAATACTCGGTTTATCAGCTAGAGTTTGATGATAATCTTAATCTAGAAGAAAAGTTTTCTAATCTATGTAAAAGCGGAAACATATTTAAATCCATACATTGGGCAGAACAGGTTCAGTGTTTTGCTATACTGCTGTGCCACTGTGATAACACAGCAATCAATGCGGATTCTATTTTTGACGCAATAATAATTGCTCTAGATTATGCAATAAATAGCCGGAATGAAATACTGTCACACATTATTGAGGCTGTTGATATGATTGTACAACTATATTGCACTGCTTCAAATATATGCAAAGAAAAAATGTTAAGATCCATGGTTATGGTTTCTAACATGCCGTTTGAATGTCTGTTTTCCATATCAACATATGTTGAAAGAATTATCAAGAGATTATCTAATAGCATAACTCCTTCCATACAGGAATTGCTTAATCAATTAGTTGAATCCATTGCTAACAAAGAACAAAAACATTTTTTGATTCATATTTTAAGGAAAGTCTTACCCAAAGACATATATGGGAAATATATAAATGACAATCTGCGTAATTTCAAAGAATGGCAAATCTTTAGCTTTGTTGTTGATAGTATTATTCCCTATTCAAGTGATATACAAGAAATCTACACTGATCTCATTTCAAAACAGCTAGAAAGTCAACAGAAGATCCCTGGATATACCAAATACCCTATTGATGAAATAAACCGTTTTCTAATACTTATGCTATTAGGATATCCCGTTGATTTATCGTCTCTTACGCAATATAAGGGGTGCTCTGACTTCCTGGATTTTGCTCTTGACCCTGACAATTTTGATTATTCCAAGGTCAATACAGCTTACTATATGTGGGGGAACTTTATATATTCATCAAAATACAAACCATTTTTTATTAATCACCGCAAAGAAATACTCACAGACTCTTTGGAAAACGTTTTTCGCTGTGATGCGGAACTTACGGAGCAACAAAAAATCGTATATGGAATTCTATTATCTGATGATGAGCTAAAAGGGTATGGCGTATAGTAATAGCACAAATGGCTTAAGAATGCCAAAGGGGATATCGTTCTTCAAAAGTCATTAAGTTTGTATTTTAATACTGACTCACCTTTATGCATTTCCAAGCAGAAAATCAACAACATTGACCTGCTGTATTCCGTCATTGTCAGAGGATATATCGTCCATTGTGATGATGAATTTTGGATAATTATCCTGAACCCTGCGCAGCGGTGTTATCTCACGTTCAAACGTTGCTGGGTCAAGAACGCTTGCGGACACCTGATAGTAGACCTTTGCGCCGCTTTTCTCAGCTATGAAGTCTATTTCCAGTTCTCCAACCTTGCCTATGCTGACGAAATATCCGCGGCGAACAAGCTCAAGATACACGATGTTTTCGAGAATATGCCCGATATCGCTGTTTTTGTTACCGAGAAGAAGCGTGCGCAGACCCGTGTCAACGACATAGTATTTCTCAAGCGATTTCAGATGCTGTTTGCCCTTGACATCATACCGACCTGCCTTATATAGCACAAACGACTCCGTTAGCGCGGAAATGTAATTCTCAATGGTTGCAGATGTAGTCTTTCGCCCAAAGGACACAAGGCTGTCTGAAATTTTCTTTGACGAAACCGTATTGCCGATGTTATCGAACAAAAATCGCACAACGCTCTTTAGCAGGGATACATCTTGGATCTTTTTCCGCTCAACTATGTCCTTAAGAAGTACCGTGTTATATATTCCACTCAGATAGTCGCTGCGTATCTCCTCGTCCTCAATGTACGCTGTATAAGGAAGCCCGCCGTTGACGAAATACTGCTTCCATGCGTCACGCTTATCGCCGCCGACAAGTTCCCAGTATTCCGCAAAGGATAGCGGCAGCATCTGAATTTCAACGTATCTCCCCGAAAGCAGCGTAGCAAGCTCGCCCGACAGCATATACGCATTCGAGCCAGTGATATACACATCAACATTCTCCCTCACAAAAAGTGAATCCACTGCTTTCTGATACTCTGGAACCATCTGCACCTCGTCCAGAAAGATATAACTCATCTTACCAGGCTGAAGCCGTTCTGTGATGTATTTGTATAGTGCGTGATGGTCAAGCAGATTCTCAAATTCGAGACGCTCAAAATTTATGCTAATAATCTGTCCATCCTCAACGCCGCATTCTTTCAGAAAATCCCTGAACTGCATCAGCAGGGTGGATTTGCCACACCTGCGAAATCCCGTAACCACCTTTATTACTTGCTTATCCCGGAGTTTTATCAGTTTATCAAGATACTGCTGTCTTTTTACCATATAGCTCACCTCAATTATAGTATATCACAAAAAAACTTGCTATGCAACAAGTTTTTGAAATGTAAAATAAAAAAATCAGGATATTAAGATTTTTTATATTTGTTTGCACTTGACATATTAAGAAATAGGCAGTATAATATTCTCAGATAAATCTGACTTTCCGAAAAACTGTTTTGTTGTTTTCGGAAAGTCATGCCTTATAAATGGCTCTGCCAATCTATAGCAATCCAGGAAAATGCCAAAGCAAGTTCAGCAGTTAAGGACGCATATAGCGTCGTCGTTCGCCCTTGACAGGCATACAACCCGCCGACGGGTTCACTCCTAGCTCTATGCGCCCTGCCCTTGCTTCCTTTTGCTGCTTTATTTACTTGGATGCTATAAAGTTGACTTGAAATACGTGTGCAAAGTTAAGGAACCACTGATTAAATATGGTGCGTATATTGCGCAATATGGCGAGAAAAATGCAAGCAAGATGTGTACCAAGCTGTTAGGCGTGATTTAATCAGTGATTCCTTAATATTGTTTTGCACCAAAAATAAACACAGAAAGTCAGGGATGCAAAACTATGGCAAAAAAAGAAGCAAATTTCGATTTATACATACATGATTTGTTGGTTGAAGCTGGCATTCAGGCGGATACACAGGGCAGTAATATTGTCACTATCAATGAAGCACTGAAAACAGCGTCAAAGCACCAGACAGGCAAAGCAGGATTTCCGGAATATACTGCAGTTGTAGATGATTTTGTCCTTGTCATGGAAGATAAGGCGGATCGCGCTAATCTCTGCTTAAAAGAAGCAAATGGCACTATTTCTATGACTGTGCAGGCAACAACTGATTATGCCGTCAACGGTGCTTTACACTATGCACAGCACATCTTACAGAAAACCACTTACAAAAAAGTTTTTGCGTTCGGCAATGCCGGTGATAGCAAGCACCACATTTTACAGCCGCTTTTTGTAGATGAAAATGGATACAAATGGCTGCCGGAAGTCCAGACATTTGAAAACTTTTCAGCTACACATATTGTGGAATATTACAAACGGCTTGTACTTGAAGAAACGCCGCCTGAAGATATTGAACTTGCTGATATTCTGAAAAAGGCAAAGGAACTGCATGAATATCTGCGGAATTACGGTGGGCTTGGAGAAGATGAAAAGCCGCTTGTTGTGTCTGCCATTCTTCTTGCTTTGCGCGAAAAAGAATACGGCTTTAATCTGAATCAGTTGACCGGGGACACACTGGAAAGCAACACGGACGGTGCTATTCTGTACCAGTATCTTGAAAAGAATCTGCAACGCGCAAAGGTTGCCCCGGAAGTTAAAAAGCAACGTGTTTTGAATCAATTCACACTGATAAAGGATAGACCACAGTTAAACACAAGGCGTCAGGATTTGGGCGATAAAACACCTCTAAAATATTTTACGGAATATATTAACGACAACATTTTTCAGGCCATTGTGTCAAACGGGCGTGAAGATTATCTTGGGCGTTTTTACGGTGAATTTGTTTCCTATTCTGGCGGTGACGGTCAGGCCTTGGGCGTAGTGCTTACGCCCCGTCATATTACAGAATTGTTCTGTGAATTGGTGGATTTGAAACCTACTGATGTTATATTTGACCCGTGCTGCGGCACAGGTGGATTTCTGATTTCAGGAATGCACAAAATGCTGCGGTCTGCAAAGAATGATAAAGAACGCAAGCATATTAAGCAACAGCAGATTCACGGAATAGAAATTCGTGATGATATGTTTTCAATCGCTACAACGAACATGATTCTGCGCGGTGACGGTCAAAGCAATCTGATTTGTGAAGATTTTCTGGCACAAGACCCCGGCGAATTGCAGCTAAAGGGCGGCGGCATTACAGTAGGTTTTATGAATCCGCCGTATTCACAGGCAAAAGGCAAGGACACTGCGAACCTTTCAGAACTGTGCTTTATCCGTCATTTGCTCAATTCAATCACAACAGGCGGGCGTGCCGCTGTGATTGTCCCGGTGTCCGCTATGATTGGAAAGACAAAAGAGGATAAAGCAGTCAAGCAGGATATTTTGAAAAAGCATACCTTGGAGGGCGTTATCAGTCTGAACAAAGACACATTCTATCGGGTTGGCACTGTTCCTTGTATTGCTGTTTTTACAGCAGGCGAACCGCACCCGGCAGATAAGATTGCAAAGTTCATCAATTTTGAAGATGATGGGTTTGAAGTCAAAAAGCATTTGGGGCTTGTGGAAACCGAACGCGCAAAGGATAAACGGCAGTATCTTCTTGATTGCTGGCGTGGCAAGGTTGCAGATTTTCCGTCAAGTTTCATGGTAGAAACAACTGTTGAAGATACAGATGAATGGCTACATTCCTTTTACTACTACAATGATGAAATTCCAACAGAAGCGGACTTTATGAACAGCATTGCCGATTATCTGACATTTGAGTTCAACATGGTTACGCACGGTAAAGGGTATCTATTCGGACAGAAAGGCGGTGACGGCAATGCTTGATTTGCATGATAGAGAATGGAAAGAGTTTAGAATATGTGATATTTTTATTATCAAAGCGGGCAAGCGCCTGACCAAAAGTGATATGACAAGCGGAAACAAGCCTTTCATCGGGGCAACAGATAATAACAACGGTATTACTGAGTTTGTGTCTAATACAAATGTTTCTGAGGACTGCAATGTTTTAGGCGTAAATTATAACGGGAGCGTTGTTGAGAATTTTTATCACCCATATACTTGCATTTTTTCCGATGATGTCAAGCGTTTTCAGACGAAACAGGTTCAAGGAAACAAATATATCTATTTGTTTATGAAAACTGTCATATTGCAGCAAAAATGCAAGTATGCTTATGGCTATAAGTTTAATGAGAAACGAATGCAGAAGCAATCTTTGTTGCTCCCCGTTGATGAATCCGGCAATCCTGATTATGCCTTTATGGAACAGTACATCAAGGAACGTGAGCAGCAAATTGTACAAAATTATATTGATTATATTGGCAATAATATACAAATCGGGGGGGTATAACACCCCTTAACCAAAAGGATTGGAAAGGATTTTTTGTTGAAGATGTTGTCACCATTCTGCCGGGGCGTGATATATATGACGCTGAACGAATACCGGGGGAAACGCCTTATGTTAGTTCTTCCTCGGTCAATAATGGTATCTGCCATTTTGTCAATAACGCCAATGACACACTGGAAGCAAATTGTATTTCCGTTAATCGTAATGGGTCTGTAGGTTTTGCATTCTACCATCCGTATGAGGCATTATTTTCCAACGATTGTAGAAAGCTTCGTCCCAAATATGAAGGCAATTATATTTCACTGTTTATAGCAACACAAATAACAGCACAGCGCAATAAATATAGTTATGGCTATAAAATGGGGACAGCGCGATTGAAACGGCAAAAGATTATGCTACCGACAACTGATAATGGAACTCCGGATTATGATTATATGGAGCAATATGTTAGACAGCAGATTGCAACATTAAAATTACAATACCTGCAAGGAAAAATGACGGTCGCTATTTGACCGTCATTTTTTCCGCTTGCAGTACAGCTTCAAGTCTGCCTTGTAGCCCTCAAAGGTATCAATGCGGACAATATCATACTGTACGCCCCGGAACTGTATCATGTGGCTTGTGGTAAGGCCTGCCCGGTAGCTGATTTGAAACAGCACTTCTTCGTCAAGCTGTGTGGTGACGCTGTATAGTTCTTTCATGGAAAGCTGCCGGAAATACGCCCATACGGTCGCAATCGTGACATTTCTTCTGTTTACCGATTGCATACTGCTGCTTTTGCGTAATAAAACTGCTATAACAAAGAGTTTAAGGCTACCAGAAAATGCAGTCAAGAACTGTATATCTATTTTGAATAGTTGTTCTCATCTTCGTTCTGCCTACTAGAACCACTATACAGTCCACCCATGGCTGCGCCAACAAACCTATTCCTGAGCGCCGTATTTTTCGCGATCTGCTCGTCCCGGAGCTTCGCACTCTTGATTTCAGCGGCACGCTCATTCAGCTTCGCCAAGCCATCCTTAAACATATTTTTAAGTCTATCTGCCTCGGCAATTTTCTCAGAATACGCCGCCTGCATCGCCTTTTCCCTTTCAGCAAGAACCGTTTCACGCTCCTCAAGCTCGGATTCTCTGGAATCAAGCTCTGCATTTCGTGCCATGTACAATTTCTTGGTACGCTCGCTTTCCTGCGCCTTTTTCATGGCTTCAGCCTGCATTTCCAGAGCCTTTGCGGTCTCCTTTTCTGCACGCTTCTCTGCAATAAAAGTCTGCTTGTCCTTTGCCTTGCGCTTGGTAAGCTCCGGTTCAAGTTCGATGTCAAAGCCGTTCCTTATCAGGATATCCTGCCACTTCTTCCGGAACTCCTTAGTGAACGTAATGCTGCGGTTGTTGTACCTACTGTCGCAGGCTTTAGGATTAGGGAGCGGAACTCCTGCCTGCTTCATGCCCTTTTCTGTTCCAACTCTAAGTATGCCGTTCTCATCGACATAATCCCACACGCAGCGGATGTGAACGTGAGTCGAGGACGGCATTTCCCTGCCTGTTTCATCGTCGATATAAATCTCGTCAGCGTGAAGCGCATAATCAAGAATATGCAGGCGGTCATTATGCGCAGCAGACCATTCGTTGAGCGCACTGATGTACTCGTCAGTCATTTTCTTCATCGTCCGAGCGTCTGCAAATCCAACATCAATATTCCCGACACGTAGGATAGTTTCGGTGGGCGCATACCGCTTGGAACTGAGCCAGTCCGCCATAGTCTTGATATTGGATTTCTGCCGCGCCTTGACATACCTCTGATTCTGAATTTCCAGCGCCTCGCTGTAATGCTCAGTGTAATAAATCAGCTCCGCCTCGTTGAAGCTATGCTTGCCCGACTGAGTTTTCGAGGTGTATTCCCCATCAAGGCAGTTAAAGTAAACGTTATTCACAACTGCCTTTTCGTTGACATTCTCGTTTTTCTCCCGCTCATCATCGTTGTGCTTCGGGTTGATGACCTTGCCTGTCTTTTGCGAACTCTTTCCATTGTGAAGTCCCGCTCTCTTTTTCTGCAATTTAACCAGCTCCTCTCGCTCATGGGATACACCCTCGTAAACGCACCGCAAACTCCAAAAGTAACACAACTGCTATAATAGATAATCCAATATATATTATAGCAGAGCTTTCAGAAAAATGCAAGCATTTTCTTTCAGTTCTGCTATAATATTATCGGACTTTCTGCGGAAAGGGGGTTGGATAAATTGCAAAAAATATCAAATAAGCAATTTATCTGAAATGAAATCAGCTTTCGATGAAGTCGGCTCTGCATGAATACGGAATCAATCATTCCAACGAAAAGACTCCTATTGCCTTGACAATAGGAGTGCATTTTTTCATAGACTGCATGATCAAAATTGTAACAAAATAATCACCATTTTTGTAACAATTTTGGAGCACAGACACTTTAAAGATGTCGCACGCAAAAGTGGTGTCAAAATTGTAACAAAATTGCTCCACTTTTGTAACATTTTTGGAGCACATACTTTTATTTGAGAATGTTGTCCAAAAACGGTGCTAAAATTGCACCCTTTTTGTAACAAAAAAGTAACAATTTTGGAGCAGTGTTAGCCTGCCATTTTTTTAATTTAATATACAGCAAATACAATGTGTTGGGTCAACATATTTATTTTACCACATTATAAGGAATAAATCAAGCAAGATATTGCATTTGACTTGAAATACGAGTTATGCCGCTGCTTGCGCTGCGGCGGATCGTTTTAAAAGGTCTTTCAAGACTGCAATTTAACTGAAGGTTTGTCGTTGCAGGGCGCCGACCGGAGTGTTATTAAAGGTCTAATAAGACCAGAAAATTTTAAGAAAGACAGGTAAAATCACATGACTATCTCAGACATCAAATTCAGAAAGTCCCTCACGGACGAAACCCTGAAAGCAGTCGCTTCACTGACAATTGACGGCTGTATTGCTATCCACGAACTCAAGGTAATTCAGACAGACCACCTCTTTGTAGCTATGCCGAGCCGCAAGGACGAATTCGGGAACTACCACGATATCGTTCACCCTATCAACGAGAGCGCACGAAATCTCATCGAAACCGCCGTGCTTTCATCTTACAGAATCTACGCTGAAAGTCAGGCACTCATTGCTGACATCAACATTAACAACGATTGAAACAGAAAGGACAACAACCACATGAACATTACAGACATCATTTTCAGAAAAACATTCGACAGCGGAAAGCTCAGAGCTATTGCATCCATAACAATTGACGGCTGTTTCGCAATCCACGAAATCAAGGTAATTCAGACAGATCGCCTGTTCGTTGCAATGCCCTACCGCACGGATTCCTACGGTATAAGCCACGACATTGCGCACCCAATCGGAGGAACTGCACGTCACGAACTTGAAAGCGCAATCATCAGTGCATACAAGGATTACATTGCAGCTCACGAAACCTCCGAAATTGAGAACGTTACAGCGTAAAATAAAAATGCTCCGTTTTTTATCAAAAATTCGGAGCATTTTTACTTCTTATATGTAGAAATTTCGACATGAAATTTGTGCAACTTGTCTTAGACTTGTAATTTCAACTGTAAAACTTCACATAAACGTGAAGTTTCAGCGTCAAGCAACTGGATTCGCCTCTTGTACCTCACGGTTGACAACTTACACATTATATGGTATAATCTTTCCACGACAATAACAAATATTTCAAGGAGGTGCAGCAAATTGGCAGATAAAAACTTCCCCATTAACGATAACAATCTGGCAATCGCTTATTATCGATTTTCTTCGCACTCGCAGAACGAGGCTTCGATCGACCAGCAGCGTGACTGCGCTCACGAATACGCAGCCTCAAAGGGACTCACCATCGTCAGGGAATACTCAGACGCCGCAATTTCGGGAACTACGAACGCCCGTCCCCAGTATCAGCTCATGCTGTCGGAGATCGACAAAATCAAGCCTGCCGTGCTTATTCTCTGGAAAACCGACCGGCTCGGGCGCAATAAAATCGAGCTGATAGTCGCCAAAAAGATGATTCGCGAATCGGGCTGCCGCATTCATCTGATTGCTGAGCCTACGCCGGACGATTCGCCGGAATCCGGGCTGATGGAAACAATACTTGAGGGCATGACCGAGTTTTACAGTAAGAACCTCTCCTGCAATATCCGGCGTGGAATGGAGTACAATGCCCGCCACGCTCTTTTCAACGGACACGCGGTTTTCGGATATTGCGTTGGTTCCGACAAGAAATATGTCATCAATCCGGCGCAGGCTCCTTTCGTGCAGAGGATGTTCACAGAATACGCAGACGGAAAGGCGCTGACGGACATTGTTCGCGACATGGACGCTCAGGGATTACGCACCAGTCGTGGAGTAAAGTTTTCCGTGAACACGGTCAACAAAATGCTGAAAAACCGCGCGTATATCGGCGAATATCATTTCGGGGATATCGTTATTCCGGACGGAATGCCTGCGCTTATTGACGCTGCGACCTTCAACCGTGTGCAGGAACGGCTCAGGCTGAATCAGCGTTTCGGCAGTCAGAGAAAGCAGGTTTCCATGACCGACGAAGCTCCGAGATTCTGGCTTACTGGCAAGCTTTTCTGCGGCGAATGCGGAAATTCAATGCAGGGTATTTCCGGGACGAGCAAGACCAAAGCCAAGCACTACTATTACGGCTGCAAGGGTCAGCGTGCGAAGCGGTGTCACAAGAAAGCAGTACGGAAAGCATGGATCGAGAAAATCGTTATTCGCATTCTTACAGATCTGCTCAACGACACTGAAAATCTTGCAAGTTTAGCCATTGACGCAGCAAATTATTACAACAAAAACTACCGCGACACGGGATACCTTGAAAGCCTTGAAGCAAGGCGGCGCGAGGTCGAAAAGGGGCTTGCGAATTTCGTTAAGGCTATTGAAATGGGAGTGTTCAACGAATCTACCCAGAAGCGCATGGCGGAGCTTCAGGAAGAAAAAACCGCGCTGACGGAAGCAATCGAAGCCGAACTTGTCAGGCAGGCTCTGTACGAAGACGAGCACAGCATTCAGGCGTATTTCGACAAGTATCTTCACGCGGATCTGAACGACCCAGATGTGCGTGAATCTGTTCTGAACTACTTCGTGGACAAGATCTGGCTCTACGATGACAAGCTCGTTATTTCCGGCTGGTTTTCGGAGGATAAAACTGAGATCCCTTTTGATATGGTGGACGAAGTTACTAAAAACGGTGCGGCAGGAGGGTTTGTCTGCCGCGTGGATTGCTCCACCAACGATGCACACGCAAGCAGTTAAGTGTGCGAAATAAAAACAGAGAGTTCCGGCTCTCTGTTTTTTTATCCTCTTTTCCGGCTAAAATAAGATTGAATCGAATTTTAGCCGGAATCAATTGCTTGTCAGTCATGGAACTGTAAAGGACGTTGCCTCCCCGTACTTCATCAAAAATTAACCCACTTTTTAACACATCTGCGTTGATTAAAGCCTGATATTGCTGTATAATATGCTCGTATCTCAGAGAAAGAAAGGAAACAATATGAACAGCAATATCAAAAAAATCACAGCAGCGGTAATGTGCTGCGTACTCCTGGCAGGCTGCCAGTCCAACGGGACATCTTCTGAAAGCACTTCTTCGGCAGCGGAGAGCGTTGCTTCCGGGACGGAGGCGGCAACGACCGCAGTAACCACGACAAGCGCTGAAACCACCTCTGCCACCGAAGCGCCCGTTGAGGAAATCGCACCTGCTGAAGCTCCCGTAAACACCGTAACGGTAGAAAGCCAGACATTAGGCATGGAGAAACTTGGAAACGCGCGCCAGCTCGGCGGATATCTCACGACCGACGGAATGCGCGTCAAGCGCGATGTCCTGCTGAGGACTGCAAAGCTCTCCGGCGGCTCGGAAGCGGATATCCAGAAGCTCCATGATGTATATAACGTGACAGAGGTCATCGACCTGCGCACTACCGATGAGATAGCTTCCGCACCCGACCCGGATATCGAGGGCGCAACGAATGAGCGCGTGCGTATCCTTGACGAAAGCGGCGATGACTCCGCTGCCGCAATGACGGGAGTGTATTCCCAGAACAGCGATAATCCTGCAGCTTCTCTTCTGGAAATGTACCGCGCGGGGATACTTTCCGATACGATGTACACAAGTATGTTTGATAACGAAACCGCGATTAAGGGATATCGCGAATTCGTGGACAAGCTCCTTGCGCACGATGACGGCGCTATCCTCTGGCACTGCACCGGTGGCAAGGACAGAGCCGGCACGGCGGCGGTTATTGCACTTACCCTGCTTGGAGTTGACAAGGAAACAGTTCTCGATGACTTTGAACTTACAAACCAGTTCAACGCAAAGTCCATTGAATATATGAAGTCCAATGCAGCAGAGCTTACGGACGATCAGGACGAAATAGAAGGTGTTGCAATGCTTACAGGAGTTTCCCGTCAGCTGATGGAAAATCTGTTCGACCGCGCAGAGTCTGAAAACGGCTCCATGCTGGAATTTCTCAAAGCCAAGCTCAATATCACAGACGATGAAATAGCTACCTTACGCAGCAAGTATCTCGAACCTGCCGAGTAAGATTCTACACTGATACGGCCGCCGGGCGCAATGCTCCGGCGGTCATTTTTCTCTTCAGAGCAAATAAAGTCAGAATATCCGAAAGTTATTACGGATTTCCGGTAAAAAATAAACCCGGAAATTTCTCTCCGGGTTTCACTGTTATTCTCCGGAAGCGGAAACGACCTCCTCCCTGTCCGCTTTCCGGGTTATTTTGAGCGCCTCCGGATAAGTCCGATTGAGCCTGTCCAGAGCCGCGCCGCTCTCGTTTGCCTGCAATCCGCGCAGAATGTCCGGAGAAACGCTGAATAAAACAAAATCGACCCGTTCAAACGAGCGTACTCACGGGTTTGATTTTGTTACGCTTCGCTATATTCAGCGTTTCCCCTGCGTAACGCTCACGCTGTCCGGTAGTATCTCCACGCGCTCAACGTAAAGCTCGATGAGCTGCCGCAGCCGCGGTATCTTTCCGGAGAGCAGAAGCTCCCTGCCGTAATCGAAGGCGCGTTTTATCTGCTCCTTGTCGATATCGACCCTGGCGCTTCTGCGCTCCAGCTCGGAAAGCTGCTCCCGCAGCTCCGAAAGCTCCTTCTCCTTTCCGTCCAGAGCCGCCGTAAGGCTCTCTGAACCTGTCCTTGCGATAACGCTGATGATGTTCCCGACCTCGTTCTCCAGGGACTTTATCGACTTTTTCAGCCGCTTTCTGTCGCTCTCCACGGAGCTTTCTGCCTGGATAACGGCGCGGTTGTACTCCTCAATTACCGCCGGGAGTCTGTCCTTGTCGAACAGGATATCCGCCAGTAACCGCAGGACTTATTTCTCAAGGCAGTTCCGGCTTATCTCGCGGTTGGAGCAGCCGATACCGCCCCTGCGCGAACGGACGTTGCAGCGGTAGCAGTAGTACAGTGTTTTCTTACGACCGCTGTACTGACTGTTCCCACAGTACTTACCGCCGCAGATACCGCAGTAAACCTTACCGGTGAGCAGGTATACATTCCCGGTATCCGTCCGCCCACGGCGGGATCTTCGGCGCTTTTTCAGCAGCTCCTGCACCGCCTGGAATTTCTCCCGGGTCACTATCGCGGGAATACCATTCTCAATACGTATTATCTGGTCGTCCGGCTTGCTGCGGTGGTTGTTTCGTTTACCGCGGCCGTCCTTGGATACCGCCCGGTTATAGACGTAAACACCTATGTATTTCTCGTTGGTGAGAATGGAATACAGCGAGTTCTTGCCGAACAGCTTTCCCGTCCGCGTGCGTATACCTTTCTCGTTGAACTCCTGCTGGAGCTCCCGGTAACTCATGCCCTGTATCGTCCCGGAAAATATCCGGCGCACGACCTCGGCTTCCTCCTCGTTTATCTGGAAGTGCCCCGTGTCGTCCACCCTGTACCCCAGCGGGACGTAACCTCCGGTATACCTGCATTGCAGGGCGTTTTCCCTCATGCCTTTCATGACCTCGCGGGACAGATTCGCGGAGTAGTACTCGTTCAGCGTTTCCATCAGACCCTCGAGGATTATGCTCTCAGGCGTATTATCGAATTTCTCAATGACGGAATACAGCTCCACGCCGTTGTCCCTGAGTATCTTCCGGCTGACGGCGCTGTCGTAGCGGTTCCTGGCGAATCTGTCCAGCTTGTGGACTATCACCAGGTCAAACAGCCCGTACCGCGAATCGTTCAGCATTCGCTGGAATTCCTCACGGTCGGTGTTCGTGCCGGTCCTGGAACGGTCGATGTACTCCTCGACGATCTCAATGTCGTTCTCCTCGGCGTACTTACGAATGGCGCGTTCCTGCGCGTCAATGCTTTCGTCGCGCTGGTTATTACTCGAAAATCTCGCATATAGAGCAGCCTTTCTCACGGTGTTTCACCTCCTTTCCGGGAAAGGCTGCCGCTCACGAAACCGCGCCGCTGCGGATAAGTCCTGCGAGGATTATCGCTATGACCGTTTCCGGCGGCGAGACCGGAGCCTCGCCATCAGTCGTGACCGTGGTCTGTTCTGCTGTGTCGTAGTTGCCGCTCGTCAGGTCGGAGCGGTCGATGGTAAATTTCTCATTGTCTGCCATGTTGATGACCTCCTGTAATTGATCTGCAGATTTTACTGCTTCACAGGTATAATATATCACTGTGTACCGGAGCTTTTCCGGTGGTGCTCTTGTATTCACGGGCGTACCTCCCCTGGTCCGTAAGGTCCGGACGGTCCATAAAAATCATATTGGTATGAACGGAAAGATCCGATCTCCATTCGTGAACGGAACAAGGATCCCGTCAATATAAAATCTGATACGTTCGTTGATAACTGGCTGGCTCATTATCCACGCCATCGCCTGATCCCTGTCCTGAAAGTATTGACACAATAACACACTGACGCCGTCCCTGACCTCGGTCAATACAGGCTGTGGTGGAGGCGGAGCCTGTACAGGTTTATCGAAAAATCCTCCCGAATCGATATCAATAACGGATTCAAAGCGGTCGTCGGGAGCCGTGGTCTGTGCTTCCGGCAACAGCGGACTTTCAGTTGTAGGGGGCGCATTCTTCCAGTATTCCGGATTCGGTTCATGCCCCGGAGCAATGGATACCGGTTTACGCTGCGCCTGCCTGCTGCGGCTGTGGGTGATATTGTAATCACCCGGCTGTTCGAAGTAGTTGTTGGTGATATAGAAGTTGTTATACGTTCTGTACTGCGGATAACCGGTATAGCCTCTCACACTGGTGTCAGAGGTATACGTGGGTTCCACAGATTCACAAATCGCATCACCGGGGTTTTCGACATACCATTCGTCCGGTATCTCCATCATTTCGGAATCCGTTACGTCATCAGGAAAACTGTCGATCCTGCCGTGCCTCATACGAATGCCATAAAGCCCGTTTTCCCTGAGTATCTTCGAGCATTCTTCCTTGAATCTGTACAGATCTGCCTTTGACATATCAAGCTGTTTACCTGTAATATACGAGGTATTCCCGACAATAATATGAATGTGCAGGTGCGTAGTGTTGTTGTGTACTGCACACTTGACATAATACCCTTTAAAAAGCCGTGCAATCATGAGGGCGATACGAGCCGCTTTATCATGGTCTACGTTGTCATTCGGGGCAAACCCGATGACGATATGCCGGAGCTGCTTTTTCTTCGCAGCATGCCAGAACCGCTTCAGGGCTCTGTTAGAACTTACCCACTGGTCCGGTGGACAGCCTGAACTCACTATACCCCTTGGCGCAATTTTGGACGGGTGGCTGATGTACTTATCAGCCTTATCAAGACTGTCCAGTGATTTATCCGTGTTGTTAATAAATATACATACTGCCATCAGTCGTTATCGCCTTCCTGAATGTCGCCGTCACTGATGTCGTCTTCAACGTATACGGTGTCATCTTCTTCATCTTCGGAATCAGATCCGTTTTTGACAGCTTCGATGGAGTTGAAAATGAACGATATATCCCCGTTCATTTTCTCAAATGTCTGGCTTATGGAATCAAGTTTACTGCGTATCTCACACAGTATACCGTTAAGCTGACCAAAATCCTGATCCTTTACGCTGAATTTCTGCTTTATGTCCACCAGCAGATCATATATTTCAGCAAGCTTAACGAAAATATCACTTCCTCTCTCAATGACGATATCCTGCCGTTTTGGGTCAAATAGCAGAACACGAATATACTCGGAACAATTCATATTTCTCTTGGCAGCCTGCTCTTTTATGAACTCATCCTGTAATTGCGTAACCTTGACCGAAAGCGCAGAAGTCTTAGCGTTATTGTCAGGTAATATATTACCTTTCGTAATCTTGCTGTCTGGTATTTCACTCATTGTTTTTCCTCCTTGTTATTAATTGTATCTGCTGAGAGACTTATTCCTCTCCAGCCCCATAGATACTTGCCGTCAATGCGGAACTTCTCCTTGCGTACTGCAGGGAAACAGTTTGCAATATACGCGCTTATCTCGTTATTCTTGTACGGAACAAGCGCGTTTTCCGTACAGAATTTTTTATAAACTTCGATGAATACGGAGATATGTACCTCCCCGCTCATCTGGCACCGCTCCTCAATAAACAATGCAAGCGAACGGCTCTCATGCAGATACGACCGCATGAGCTCCTGGGTGTCTGCCGGTGCTGTGAAGATATAATCCCTCCCGTGAAGCTCCATGAGAGCTTTCACGGCAAGCGAGAAGATGATATCGCGTTCTTTGTGGAGCTTTTCCGGAAGGTGCCTGTCCATTTCATTCTCGCTTATCGTGTGGTTGAACCTCAGAACGACCATGCGGTCTGTCATGGACTGGTTTCCTGCTGCGTCCATCTCGCCGAAGAGCGGCATCTGATTGGCGCAGGTCAGCAGCTTGGTGTGGATATGCGCGACATACCCCTCTTTTCCCTTGCCCTCAACGAACAGCGGTTCATCAGACACCAGCATTTTCAGGATATCCGTTCCGGTCAGTTTTCCTGCCGTAAGCTCACGGCAGATATTTATTCTGGAATATTCAAGGTGCTGCGTGTTGAATCTGGCTCCGAGCTGGTTCAGTCCGAATGCCGTAACGCTTGTCTCGGGAAACACCACAGACTGTATCAGGTCGGCTATAACGGACTTGCCGCTCTTGGTGGCTCCTACGAAAAAGTAGAACTTCCTTGCAATCATAACGGACGAGATACATATCCCAAGTATCTCCAGTAAAAGATTCAGCTTGTCCGGATCGGAACCGGAGTCGAGCGAAGTTTCAACGAACTTCTGGAACGTCTGCGCCTGCTCCAGCTTTGCTTCGCTGGTATAGCTGAAATCCAGCTGATACGTGAAACCGTTTTTTAGCGCCAGCTTTTCAGCCTCCTCATTGGTGCAGAATTTTCCGTCCCTGATGTCAATGACCCCGTTGTTCGCGTTTATATAGAACTGTGAATGCTGACGCAAGGTTTCAAGGTCCTTCTGTCTTTCAGGAGCCCATATCAGATGTTTGGTTACTTCATTTATCGCCGAAGACAGTACGCTCACTGACTTATCGATCTTCGATATTATCCATGGTGGGATATCCATTCTCCTCATAAGTAAGAAACAACGATGACCCTGATTCCATAAATACAAATTGCCATTTGAAACAAGGTATGGGGTATTCTCCTTCAGATAATTCACGAACTCCGGAACATCAATTTTTCCATCCGGTGGCTTGTATAAATTCTCAAAAGGAGTTTTGTTATTCGATGCCACAGTGGCACCTCCTTGATTTTTATTCACCGGTCGTCCGGTGTGATTACAGTGTAGCAGGTTTTGAAAACCGCTGCAGGAACTCTTACCTGTTTTAAAAAATAGGTACACGTAAGACGGTTGGTTGATTTATAGGCATTTTTGTGGTATAATCGAGGTGATAAAATTTTAAAAAAATTTTTTTGGGGAGGTTTTTTCTATGGCTAAGGCGGTAAACGGTTGAAATAAAAAGGCTGAAGAGGGCAAATCTGTAAAAGGAAAGGAGCCGGTTCTTTTTGAGGAGCTGGTCAGAACGATATATGGAATACGGCTAAAAGCACTCTTGTCATTATCGAAAACGCTGATAAAAGCGCATTTGACACGAACTACATGGAACTTCTGAAAGAAGGGAACTTCGATGTCATTATAGAAAGCCGCTATAAAGCGGATTATGCTATTGAGATCGGTCCAATGGATATTAATGATATCAGGGATCTTGTAAAAAGCCAGACTGCCGATGAAAAGAAACAGGCAGAACTTCTGGATTCAAATAATCTGAACAATATTATGGGACTGGCCAATTACAATACAATGCACATCGTTCTGCTGACCAGGGCAATTGTCAAATCTGATCATCACCTTGATTCGATTTTTACGCAGCAGGGAATTCAGTATTTTGATGAGCTATACGCGAAACAAAATATAGAATTTAAACAGCGCAGTATAAGGAAGAATGTCTATTTTTCTCGAATAGTATTCTGTTATTTTTATTCCAACACCGTAATGAATATAAAACCACTGACTATTTAAGTGCTATGAGTGATGTATATACATATATTGCCGGATATAATGCATTCGATAATTGTAATAATCTTGCTTTGATTTTCAGTCTGGAATGCAATTTTGTCTTTGATGACATGGAAGCACTGGCGTTCAGATGGGAGCTTCTTTACTTCCTTGAATCTCAATACCCCAATAACGCCTGTCTGAAGAGCATAAGGGAAACTCTTGAAAAAAATCCTGAAAGCATGAAGATCACAGATACAGCTGAAAAGAACAACAATGCATACATCTGTCTGTTGCTGCAGAGTAATGATCAGGAAGCTTATAAAAACCTCGTAGAAAGGAACTTTAAGGTTAAAACGATATATGACTCTTTTCTTATCAAAAGTTGGCTGACACAAGCAGACATTAATTATTCGGCAGTATCTGAGATCTCCAACATGAGGCATGATAAAGAAACGCCTGCCAAAAGCAATATTATAAATAACCTGATAAGCATTATCCAAAGCTATTCTTCAGCAGGAAATATCAATAAAAACGTATTGGGACAGCCTGATGTAACGAACTTTGTTATGATCGAAGCAATGTTAAGCGAATTGCAGGCCGGAACGCTGGAGTCTACTCATATGCATTCCGTGATGAAACAGCATCTGTCAGAAGACGAGCTTGAAACCCTCCCTGATATATTCATTGATCTGAAGCTATATAAGAAAGTGATTTATTATTCAGCTGTCTTTTATATATCTGCACTGTTCTTCAACACCGATATCCAAAATACGGAATACCTTTGCGCGCTATCCCAAATCATGGACGATCTTGTTCATAATTATACTATCTATTCTGGCGACAACAGGCTCATGTTACTGTATCAGCTGGCAAATCAGCAGCTGTTGGCAGGTAAAATTGATGAAGCGCAGAAAACCTTTGAAGAAGCTGAAAATTTTAAAAAGTTGGTGTATGATCATGTTTATATAGTAAAGGCAATTAATGTAAAAACAAGGTATCTGACAAGGAAGCATTTTCTTGATGAGATAGCTAATATTCAGAAAGACCATGCTGTCAGCGAAGATGATTTGCAAAAGATATATAATGAAACCGTGGCGAATTATACCTACGCTCTGGCTGCTGACATGAATAAGGATTGCCTTGGTATTATGAATATAGAATGTTTTCTCTGGGGAGTTTCTATGGTAACATTATCAGAACAGTTTCAAAAAGAAAGATATATACGTGGTTTTATTGATTCTAAGAAATTATCCCCCATTTTGTTTCCGAAATCTTCTACAGCTGCTTTTACATCTTACACCAATGATGAAATGTTTTCAACAATAACAGGAGCGTTTGATGCAGCTAAGAAATATTCAGAATCTCAGAAACCCCTGGATAAACCCGATAACAAGGAAGAATCCCCAAAATAAGACACAGTCATCCGACAGGATCCCTCCTGTCGGATGACTTAATTATTATATCAGAAGTCTTATATCGGTAAAACCCTCAGACAATATCCCACCAGAACAATCATACAAATGATCCGGAGGGGTCAATGGGGAGGGAAAATCGAATGAACGCAGTGAATGAGATTTCTGTCCCTCCCCATTCAGACTATCATATCAACACAAAAATGTGCGACAGGTTTATCCCTGTCGCACATTCTCCTGACTTACCAAAAGCTAACATCATATGTATATGTGTATATGTAAAGCAAAATAATCTTGCCAGTAAGCGTAGTCCCTTTAAGGGGTGGGGGTTAAGGGGGAGGGGGAAATCGAACGAACGAAGTGAGTGAGATTTCTTCCCCTCCCCCTTAAAAAATAACAGGGCATCCGCCCTGTTATTTAATAGTTAGTATAATTATTTTTTATTACATTTTCACAGGAAAATTTTGAACTGAGCGCGTCCTTAGACTGATTTACCCGGTTTTTGATGAAATCACACCAGAAAATGCGGTTATTTCAACTTTAATCAGTCTTGGTAATCATAATATATTATTCACAACATTCCCTGACGTCAACTGAATATTCACAAAATTCACTTTATTCACTTGACAAAAGTGAATATTCACTATATAATAGAACCATACTACCATAGGAACGGAGGTACTGATATGCCTTTTGAAAGTGAAAACACGGAATACAAGCGGGAGTATGTTGACGATATCTGCAAGGAAGTCATTGCATTCGCCAACACAAACGGCGGAAAGATACTGGTTGGCGTTGACGACAATGGTAATGCAGTCGGAATCGAAAACACAGATGATACCTATACAAGGCTGACTAACAGTATCAGGGATTCCATAAGTCCTGATGTAACGATGTTTGTTAAATACAGACTTGATAACGGAATTATTGAAATCGGAATATCAGAAGGCACTGCAAAGCCTTACTATCTCAAATCAAAGGGACTGAAACCAAGCGGCGTGTATGTACGTCAGGGAGCCTCCTCTGTTCCTGCCTCGCCGGAACAGATACGCCAGATGATCAAGCTGTCGGACGGCGACGTATACGAAACCGCACGTTCGCTGGAACAGGATCTGACGTTCAGCGCAGCCGAAAAGGTATTCAGCGAGCACCATCTTGAATTCAACAGCGGAAAATATCCTGCGCTGGGAATTGTCAGCCTTTCAGACAACCTGTATACAAATCTTGCGAAGATAATCTCGGACCAGTGCGAGCATACAATAAAGGTAGCCGTTTTCGCTGACGACAGGAACACCGTATTCAAGGCTCACAGGGAATTTGGCGGCTCTGTGTTCACACAGCTTGAGGAAGCGTTCGACTACCTTATGCTCTGCAACCAGAATCCCTCGCAGATAGTTGGAATAAACCGCATTGACAGATGGGACTACCCCGTGGAAGCTCTCCGGGAGGCTTTGCTGAATTCCATTGTTCACCGCGACTATTCATTCAGCGGAAGTATCATCATCAATGTGAACGACAGCTGCATGGAGTTCATCTCCCTGGGAGGGCTTGTGCAGGGACTTTCCGCCGACGACATAAAGAACGGAATATCCCAGCTCCGCAACAGGAATCTGGCGGAGATGTTCCACAGACTGAACTTCATCGAATCCTACGGCACCGGAATACGCAGAATATTCGCGCTCTATTCCGACTGTGCAGAGCAGCCTGAGATAAGCGTTACTTCTAACTCCTTCAAAATAACGCTTCCGAATATGAACAGATTCTGCGCGCCCGTTGATAAACATGAGCTTACCGAGCAGGAAAATTCGATCATAAACTACCTCTCCGCTCACGGAGAAATGACCGAGCTGGACGTCCAGAAACTGCTTGACGTCAAAAAGACCCGCGCTTTTAATATCATCAAAGGACTGCGGGAAATGCACCTCGTCGAGACCGTCGGTAAAGGTGCTGATAAGAAAATCGTGCTTGTAAAGTAATTAACGCCAAAGCCCCTGCCGGATAAGGCAGGGGCATAGTATTATTCAAATTCCGCTCTGATTTCAGAAAAAATTCTGTCAACGTCAAGGGTGGTCAGGCTCTGAAAGAATGAAGTATGTACGTCGCGTTCCAGTTCTCTGATCCTGCTTTGTGCTATCGCATTGTCAGGGTGTTTCTGGTGAAACCGTAATAGTATGCGATAATCCTTTGCCGAACGGATCACTATTGCATTTGCGAGTTCCCGATAGCCGTAATGTTCCATTTGAACACCTCCAGTAATTATAATTACTATACTGTTGGTGTGTTCAGAAACCGAAAACCTCCACAGCCGAAACCGTGGAGGTTATTTGTTATGCGGTCAGTGTCCCTAAATCAATTCCTTTTTCTGCGAAAATGCTCTTGCTGGTTGGGCTATGTGTGGAATTTCTCAGTACCTGAAATTTTTGTACTTATAAGTAGCCTGATATACGCCATTACTGTCCAGATACAAATAATCCCTGTGTTCCAGCTCTCTGGCATAACCAATTTTCTCAGCACCGCCAGATGTACGGAAGCAATAAATCAATCTGTCATCAGGAAGCCTTTGAGCACGAATATATGCATTTTCGATTTCTCTGTTACGCCGCTCACACGTCTGGGTATAATCTTCAACTATCGCACTGCCGACTTTTTTCACGAACGAAAAAAATCCATGCTTGCTATCGGGCTCATTGCTGCTTTTTTCGGATGTTGTAGTCTTATTAAGCTGAGAGCCAGCGTCATTTCCTGAAACCTTTTTTTCACACGATTTTGTGCTGTTAATAAAACTGCTGTACTGTTGATCATACTCTTTTCTGCTCTGAGGGTTAGACAAGGTTTCATAAGCCTCATTAATATCAGCCATTGTTTTTCCCGTGTTCGAACTGGTTTGTGTGTCTGGATGATATTTTTTCGCAAGCGCTCTGTAAGATGCCTTGATCACCTCAAATGAGGCTGATGGGCTGACCTCCAGTATCCTGTAATAGTCTTTCATGATATTACGAGTTCCTTTTGAATGACCTCAATGCTCTTAAGCATACTCTGTAATTCGTTACCTTCCACATTTAACTGGCCGTTCTGCCACTGCATTGCATAGAAATAACTGCAGGCCTTGACCATTATTCTGGTAAGCCGGCACATATTAATATCCCTGTGATATATATTACCCGTAGAAGCATAATTCGAACCATAACAATTTGGACAGCATCTGTTTATTACGCAGTCCCTGCACTTTTCATCGGCAAGCTCCGAAGGAATAAAATCCTCGTAGAATTTTAAATCCTTAGCCTTTGAGGCTTTTTCCTCTCCGACTGAAAGAGGCATGAAGAACTGACACGGATAGCTGCGGCCGTCAACATCATAAGATGTCATCTCAATACCTGCGCCACAATGACGATGCGGTCGTTTGTCTTCAAGCAGCACATTCGTTATTCCCATCGATAGCATAGAGCAAGGAGTGATCTGAGGATTTGCTATATAAAAATCAATAAGCTTATGTAACTCCCTGTCAAGAATCGCAACATTATCCGGATCAGACCAATCAATGCCATAAGCCAGATTACATGATACCTCGAATCCCCTTTTGTGAGCATACATTACGCCTTCAGCCATTGTGGGAAGTGTTTCTCTGGATATAGTCATTTTGATATCCTGCATAGGATAATTCTCAGCAAAGAAATCTATGTCAATAGAATCAAAAGAATTTGACCTGTTGGTATTATGCATTTCTCTGGTTCCGTCAAGGCTTAATCCGCATATAACACAATCTTTATGATCGATAAGCCACTTCTGAACATCGCCATGCACAAGAGTCCCGTTAGTTGTAAGAAATATTGTATGCGGAAAATCATTAAGCTCCTGACATGCATAGTTTGTGATTTGTTTTATCAATTCAAACTGTAAGAACGGCTCTCCGCCAAACAGGTCGATTTCAAATCCAGTATATTTATCCTTGTTTTGCAGCTCTTTATCAATGATCTGCTGTGCAGTATTGAACGTCATTGCTTTAGGTGATTTATTATTCTCGTAGCAGTAGCTGCATTTTAAATTGCAGGATTGGGTCAGAGTAATGGTGATAGTTTTGATTTTTCTTTCCTGGGGCTGGTATTTCATATTATCTTGTATGATATAGTTAAGCCCCATATCATATCCTTTCATAAGATTTACGCTCATCTCCGAAGCAAGGGAAAATTTGAACAGTGGAGCGAGCGTAGCGAGAGGAACTGTTCAAATTTTCGGCGAACCGCGCCGAAATGTGATATAATTAGCTTGAACACCGTGGACTTTTTATTTTGTCCTGCCGCATGACGGTTTTTAGGAGTTTATTGCCACGATTTTATTCAAGATGTTTATAGCTGGATAAAGCCCGTTCAGGTGACTTTTCATTTCACGCAAGGATACGCGGATAA